>NZ_CAWPKW010000100.1:0-647 GCF_963888615.1 Brasilonema octagenarum UFV-OR1
CCAGAGTCATGATAACCAATTGGGATATCCAATATTACAGGATATTTCCTTTGAGGTGTTTGAGGGAGAACGCGTTGCTATTGTTGGACCATCTGGTGCAGGAAAAAGTTATTTATTACGCTTGCTGAACCGTTTAAGTGAACCTACAAGCGGTAAAATTTATCTGGAGAATCAGGAGTATTCCCAAATTCCTGTATTGCAGCTACGCTCCATAGTGACAATGGTATCCCAAGAGCCGAAGCTATTAGGAATGACTGTAAAAGAAGCTTTGGCTTATCCCCTGGTTTTGCGTGGTTTACCCAAACAAACAATTGAGCAACGTGTGAGTCACTGGATAGAACAGTTGCAAATTCCAGATGAATGGTTAAGGCGCACGGAGGTGCAGCTTTCTTTGGGTCAACGACAGCTTGTGGCGATCGCCCGTGGTTTAGTCATTCAACCAAAAATTTTATTGTTAGATGAACCCACCTCTGCCCTAGATGTAAATCAGGCTGACCATCTGGTGGAAATTTTGAGCCAGTTGGCTCAAAATTATCAAACAACGGTTGTTATGATCAATCACCAGCTAGAGGTAGCTTATAAGTTTTGTACGCGGCTTTTATGCTTACAACAAGGTCGCTTACTTGTCAATCAAGAAGCGTCTGAAA
>NZ_CAWPKW010000101.1:0-11731 GCF_963888615.1 Brasilonema octagenarum UFV-OR1
TCTCCTTAGTAAGGAGAGGGAAAGATTTTAGCGCAGCTAAAAGCGAGGGTGAGGTGAAATCAACGCGGGATAAAAGAGATTGAGTAAATGTGTATTTCAGCAGCCACTAACCATGGGAGCATCCCAATTTTGCAAAAATACCTGGCGATTAGAAATCGCGGCTACACAAGCGAAGTCCGCCTGCGCGGACTAATTAGAGCCTGCGGAGGCAGGCTTTGTTTGTGTAGCCCCAGACTTCCAGTCTGTTAGCGAAGCGGCACGAAGTGCGGGCAATTTGCACATTTGGGATGCTCCCCTAACCATTACCATTATTAATCTGACGCTGTAACTGTTTCAGCGTTTGATACATCTCCGGTAAGCGAGCGAGAATAGCTGACACCTTCAAGTACTGTTTGTGCGGCAAAGATGGACTTCCAGAAACAATTTCACCTGGTGCGATATCATTATGAATTCCAGTTTTTGCAGATGCGATCGCCCTATCCCCAATCTTCACCTGATTGGCAATTCCAACCTGTCCAGCTAAGATAACACCATTGCCAACTTTCACACCTCCGGCTATACCAACTTGACCTGCGATAGCACATCTAGTACCAACTTGGCAACCGTGACCTATTTGGACCAAATTATCAATTATAGTATGGCGACCTATCCGTGTTTCTCCTACGGCTGGGCGGTCAATCGCGCTATTACAGCCCACTTCTACATGATCTTCTAAAACAGTGCAGCCGGATTGTTCCATTTTTACCCAACCAGTGGAACTGGGAACAAAGCCAAAGCCTTCTGAACCAATGACAGCACCACTGTGAATCATACAATCTGCACCAATCCGAGTCCGTTCGTGGATGGTGCAATTGGCGTGTAAGGTTGTGCGATCGCCTATCTTAGCATCTGGATAAATCACCACATTAGGATGAATGCACACATCATCGCCAATTTCTACTCCCTGCTGAATCACAACATGAGCACCGACATACACTTGTTGCCCAATTTTTGCTGTGGGGTGAATAACTGCAGTGGGATGAATTTCTGGAGTTGGACGCCAGGGTTTATAAAATAATGCGATCGCTTTGGCAAATAACAATCGTGGTTCTGGCGTTGCAATCCAAACAATACTCCGTTCTTGTGCTTGCGCCTGTAATGTTTCATCTGCAGGTAAAATTAAAGCACTAGCACTCGTCTTGCTAACCATAGAAGCAAATTTTGCTCCTTCGATGTAGCTGAGAGTACCCGTTGTCGCTTCATCAACTGGTGTAACCCCTGTAATTTCTGGGTCATTTTCTTTGTCGAAACAGAAGCTATTGCAGGAGCCGCTATCACCAAGTTTTTCTACAATTTTACTGAATTTCATGGTTATGTAAAATAATTGTTGCTTTTGATTAGGATTATGTTCTTTGCAGGTAGTGAACCTTCAGCCTGCCACTTTGTAAGATGCATACAGATAAACACAAATACATTATCTGTGTACATCTGCATGCATCTGCGCTTCAAAACACCCTACAACTATATTTACAGGTAGTATTAGCTTGACAAATTACCTTAGAAGAAAAGATTGATAAAGTTGCCAGAGTTATTGCTTCAACAATAAATAATACAGCTTACCATTGCCGCCAGTGACACCAGCGCGATCGCCAGCTAATTTGCCAGTTCCCATAAAATAATCAACTCGTCCTGGTCCTTTAATAGCGCTTCCTGTATCTTGATCAAGCACGTAGCGGCTTACAGTACGATACGCAAGCTGTCCACCTTCAGTGGGAAAAGGCACACTGGTGTTAATAAGCGCTAGTGCTCCTGGAGGCATAACAGATTTATCAGTTGCAATAGAACGTTCTGCTGTGACAGGGACGCGGATACTTCCTGTTGCAGGTGCACCACCAGTTTCCTGGAAGAAGACGAAGCGTTTCCAGCGCGGCAGATAAATATCCATCTGGTTTGGGTTCTGCTGAAAATACTGAGTCATAACTGGTAATGTTAAACCACTCAAGGGAAGTTTGCCATCTTTCGCCAGTTCTCGCCCGATGCTTGTCCACGGGTAATCTGTTGCACCTCCATAACCCACAGATGTTGTCGTACCATCAGTTAACGTGAGTTGGGCAGAACCTTGAATTTGAATCATGTACGCATCAAAGCGATTGGCAAACCAAAATAACTCCAAACCACGTAAGCGGCTTCTATCGCCGAGTAAAGCATCTTTTCCTTCTAAATCAACCCGTTTTGGATGTGGCTTCGCCCATCTCTCAAAGTCGTATGGTCGTCGATAAATGGGATACTGATAGACTGGTGTCCGTACGCGACTCGCGGTATATACAGGCTCGTAATAAGCAGTAAACCTCACGTTACCATTGTGATCATTTCCAGAAGATTGGTAAAAGACAAACTCCTGACGAATAGCAGCTTGCAGTTGTGCTGGTGAATCATAGCTAACAACCAGCTGGCGGAAACGCAGCAAACTACGTCGGACGCGATCAAGGGTAATCCCTCGAATCGGATAATTTCGATAAATTGTTGCAGCCTTATTAGTTGTTAAGTAAGACAAGCTGTTATCTATTGCTGCTAAGAGTGCCTTGCTATCGCCTGCTTTGCCATTTTCACCCCAAATTTGCTCATCCCAACCCAAGCAATTGTATGAAGAGCTACAGATTCTCGCCACATTTACAGGCGTTAATGCTGATATAAGGTGTCTAAATTGAGTGGGTTTGGGTACTGGCACTGGCACTGGCACTGGCACTGGCACTGGCAAAGTCTCAGGTTGGCTTGGGACTGGTATTGGTATCGGTGATAAGTCAGGAACCTGAGCAAAAACTGAGCAAAGTGGAATAAAAAGAGCAACTCCTAGACTCAAGAAAAATAAAGTAAGCGTTTTTCTCATGATTTAGGTAAATCTTTCCACACTAGAGCAAAAAATGGGTTTTACCCGAATAGCCACAATCCGAGACAGACGCACGATCATGTACTCAGGACTAAATATTTTTGATTGGTACCCGGATATTGTCATTAGAAGCAGACTTCGGCACAGGTTCGCCACCATACCACTTCTAAAATTTTTGAATTGTTGGAAAACGGGTTTTTTCACGGTGAGCATTTTCCAGTAGAAGGTATACGGTGTACGATTTGGTGTTTTGGGCATCACGTTAAATCATTTGGAACACATTTAATTGATTGTTAACCACGCAGCCCTCAAATGGGAAGAGAAAGAGGGACAGGCACAAGCACAAGGGTAAGAAATTGTTCCATTCTCCTACTGCTTCATTTCCTTGTCCTTGTAGCTTTTGACGATTGTTATCCCACTAACAGTTCCCGCCTAGCTATAATTAACAATAAGAGGAAATAACTCATGTAGTAGAAGTTTGGGTGTTGTTGTTATTTAGAAGCTTCCCACCGGTGCCGACTTCTGTTGTTCCCTGTTAAGCGTATTTCTTCAGAAGGCATCTGGGTGTAAGCTTGTACAAAGTTAAATAAAAAGAGACACCATTGAATAGCGTCTTATGTCAATAATTGCTCTTAGAGCATGGTATCTAGAGAATTATGAGCCGATTCCAGAACTGGAAAAACGTCCGCCGGATATTCGCCTCAGTAAGAAAAGCCTGCTGAAATCAGGGCTAAGAGCGGACTTCTTGGAAGAGAGTCAGGAAGTCAGAAAATCCCTATGGTTCGGGCGCTATCTAGAAGGAGAAAACGTTGAATTTTATGTTGAAGGTAGTGGTGGTTATTGTGTCGCTAATATTGACTTGATAAGTCACGAAATATATTTCACCAAGCAGGCTGTGTTAGCGCAGTTAGAACCCACAATTTTTTTGTGCTATCAAACTGAGTATTCAGTTGCAAGTGAGGCTTTACGAGAAGGACTACTTCAGAGTTTGGAAATTTTAAACTTGCGCTCGCGTTTACCTCTATCTTTGGTAGAGTCTTTCCGTCCCAAGGAAGGTTCTGTACGACTCAGCCGAACAATAATGCGAAAAATTCATAGAAGTTTGTTGTTTATTGCTGACACGACACCTATTACTAAAGTTGATGGTAAAGAAACGGATCTACTGCTTCCTAGCCCATATGTCTGTGTTGAAATTGGTTATGCTATTCAAAGTAAGCGCTCAGAGCAAATTCTACTAGCCCAAATGGAGCGCTCAGATATAGCAGGGCAGTTTCCTTTTGACTTACCAGCATCACAAATTTTGCAATTTCGAGACACTAAAGAACTCAGTAAAATCTTGCCTCAAGCCATTGAAACCCACCTAGCAAGATTTAAATTATTTGCTTGATAAGCTGTTAAACACAAAAGCTTGCGTCAGACAATTTTGGATATTAGATTTTGGATAATGGAATTGATCCCACGCCACATGCTAACTCTTGCGGATACGCTGCTATGCCCTTTGGACGTGCGCCTTGCGCTTACAAATCGCTTAACTCCCGCCTGTGCAGTGGCTCATGAATCCGGGGGCTTGTACCATGAAGGCAGATTATCAATAAGCAAATTCTAATGCTATTGCTTAATTTTTTATATTATGGTATTGCTTAAAATACTCTCCCTAGAGTCTAAAAAAAGCAACGCTTTTATAACAATTAGAATATAAAGAAATTAATTTACACTTACAAAATTTATATCCGAAATAGAGTCTTTAACAGGTGTATTCAATATTAAGTTGTTAAGAAGGCTATAAAAACTTCTGAAAATTCACTCTCATGTGTGCCATGTTCTTTATGACACACTCATTTGCATTTTTATGTGTCATTGTTCTGCAATATTATGCAGACAATTAAGGTACATATTTTCAACATCAAAAGACGACTAAATGAAGAATAGTGTTGTGAATAATAAAGTATGTCCCATGATCACCACAAGAACAATCTCACGTAGACCTAGAGAAAAAACATTTCAACGACAACTGTTAGATAATATAGAGTTGCATGATTCTCAGCGAGCTTATTTTTTCCAAGAAGTTATTGAAGGCTTACAAGACGGTATTTTACTTTTAAACGAGACAGGCGAACTGATTCATGCAAATACATCTGCTTGTAGTATCGTTTCTGAAATTAATCAAGACAGTTCCAACTCAAATTGTATTCCACCTGCTATCTGGTGTCTTTGCGAGACTTTATTGGAAAACCGTAGTATTATAGCCAAAAAAACGATGATTATATCTCATGAGATTGTAGTAGATAAGTCAAAAGTTTTTTCTGTTCGTGTTAGATGGCTTAATTTAGAAAAGTGTAATAGTTCTTATCTATTAGTGAGTATGGAAAACAAATATGAATCATTAAAAAATCTTGCAATTTTAGAAGTAGCTAAATACAAATTAACACCACGAGAAGCAGAGATTTGGTATCTTTATAGAAGAAAACTTAGCTATAAAGAAATTGCTGAGCAACTTTACATTTCTATGAATACAGTGAAAAAGCACATGAGAAATATTCATGCAAAGCGACAAGCATTTTTAAATTGTGAAGATTAAGCTTTTTCAATAAAAGAATTATATATAAAAATAAAATTAGGAGATTCAAAGCGTTTTTTATTTTGGCTTTTACAGGTATTTCCTTCACAAGACACTGCTTTGCTAGCTGTTTAACTCAGTCGTGGTGTAAGCCATAGGCTATGTTTATCTTGAAGGGGCGATCATCGCAAAGGTGACAGATTAATTTTTTCTTGTGTTTACTGGTGGTTTGATAGTTCTTGATAAAAAGAGTACCCCTAAGGGTACTTTCTGACTGTATGAGAATCGTTTATTATGTACTCACTACAAAAAACGGGATATTTGATACATAAATGTCATTTTGAGTCAAGTAAAGATGCTTAGTTTTTGGGGGTTTCCAAAAGGTGAAATATCCGAAAAGCTTTGTTTTTCTGCATAACGCTCAATCTGACATTTTTCTATTTTTTATAAAATATGTATATCAACATGTGCGTTGACAAAATAAATACTAATTGCAACTAAATTCCTAACAAGTTGTGCATTTCAAAATAGCTTCCTTCTCACTACAAGATGACTTATTCTCTTGTTGACGTTCTTGACGTGCTAACGCTCTTGCTTTCGTGCAGGCTTGGTTGTATGTAACCTACGGACTCTTGGTATACCTGCGACACGGCAAGAGTGGACGTTAAATAGGTATTTTTAAAATGGCATTAGTATGACACACTGTTACCATAATTCTCTTACCAAAAGGTTCGACATCAAATTATCGACTATGAGGTTTGCTCTTTTCTGAAGAGTTACAAGATCTAAAATGCTTATATCATTTTAACCAGGACAATCAAGATTTTTTTTGATTTTTTTTACAGAGATTTAGGCACTTTTTGTTGCCGAAGTAATTCATTGTACATCTTCCGTTTTAAATCTTCATTACCTTGAACCTGTGTCGTAATTGTGTTGTACCTATCAATTGAAAGACCATTATCTTCAACAACTTTTTGATAGCGTTGGCAGTAATTGACAGCAATATCTCTTGCTTTACCAGGAAGACCATTTAAGCTGTTGTTATCGTTACAAACAATCTTTGGAACATCTCCAGCATTCATAATTTTTTTTATTTCGTCAAAGGCTTGTTGACGCTCAGGCTCCATTCTTAGCATAGCTCTGGCATAGTTTTTAAGTTCACCAGAATTAACTCCTTGTGGAGCTTGAGCATCGGCTTTTGAACTCAAAACTAAAGTACTAGAAACCAAAGTTGCAGTTACAACTGTGCCCAGAAATAAGGATTGGGCAATTATCGGAATTAAACTAAGTCGGAAAAAATGATGGTAATATCTTTTCATTTTTTTGATGCAACAACTACAGTCGGGATATCTTAATTACTGTGAATTATTTTATGAGTGAGAAGTTCCAGAAAACACTCAAGCAACAAAATGTTTATTTTTTTGGTTAAGTTCTTTGATAGACTTGACAAAGCTCTATGACTTTAGTCTGTAGTGTGGACATCTCTGAAACTCCTTGTTTGAGGCTAACTTCTAAATCTAACAATATAGGTAAACTAGCAATAAGTTGCTGTACAGAAACATATTGAATTTCTTTCTGTAGATAGTAAATGCGATTGGGGTTGCCTATCTCCGCAGCTTTAGCAATAACTTGTGAATTGCGCTCACCACTTTCTACCATAAGCTTGACCCATAACCAAGTGCGAAATTGCCCAATCAAGGTGGCAACTATTCGCAAAGGAGGTTCACAAGCGTTAATAAGATCAATTAATATCCCTAAGGCTCTAGCAGTGTCCCCTATTCTGATTGTTGCGGCTAATTGTAGGCTATTTTGAGTGGTATTTCGGACTAACTGAGCGACGGCTTCTGTGTCCAAAGGTTGATTGCTACCTTCAGCGTAAAGCCGTAATTTCTCCAACTCACTGTAGAGAAGGCGTGTATTATTGCCTACAGCATCCGCCAACATCTCTACACTCGATTGAGTTAGTTTTACTCCTACTGTTTGAGCAGCTTGACTGACAGACTGCATCAGTAGTTCCGTCTTCCAAGGCGGAATTAAAGAAAATTCTTTGAATTCCGCGAATTTTTTCAGAATTTTGGTTGATTTGAGGCGTTCATCTGGTTTGTGACTACTGGTGAGTAACAAATATGAATTTTCAGGGATGACTGGCAAAGTTCGCTCCAGTTCTGATAACACATTCTCTGAGGATTGCTGGCAGAGGGTAGTATTGGCAAGCCATACCAAACGTCCGCCAGTGCCAAAGGGTGGTGTCATCACTTGATTTAATCCTTGGATCGGCGCATCAGGTAAATCTGGAGGTAGTACTGTGTAGTTAAAACTTGTCCACAGGGGATCTAAGATGCGATCGCGCACAAGAGTGATCGCCTTTTCTATCGCAAAATCATCCTCACCCCAGTAAAAGTAGACTGGCATAGGGAACCTCACTGTTTTTAGAGAAAGTAGATCCAATCAGACCAGAGTAGTCATTATTTATAATATTTCTTTGTGTTCCTTATTTTCCTGATCACCCTACTACTACGTCGGGCGCGTAAATAGGGCAACCCTTCGGGTTCACCATTTCAAATCCCTAAAAAGCCCATTCCATAATACTTTTGAACGCCAGGTGCTACAAGTCGGCATAGCCGCCCAACGCACTGGCTCCTTTTGACTTTTGCGCAGCGCTACTACCTCATAAAAGCTAAATACTTTTTAAATCGCTGATTTAATGCAGGTGATTTTGCCTACAATCAATAAGCGTGGAGTTGGAGGATATGAACGTTGGACGACAAATATCAAATTTACTTAAATCGTTTAGTGCGGATGACGCTAAGCGAAGCATACAAAACTCAGATCCAGCATATCCAGACATCTTCCAAATTTCAGCCGCATTCAGATCAAGGAAGGCAAGCAGCACCTTTTCCTGGCTATACAGTGATCACCCCACCTAGGGAAGAAGAAACAGACAACTCTACTTTCTACGCACACTTACAGGATTACCAACAGGAACTTTTACAGCTAAGAGTCAACTCTGATTGGATCGTGCTTGTACCTCCTGCAAGCTTTCATTTGACTTTAGCGGACTTGATTTGGGACAGTGCTTACTATGACGCTTGCGAAAAAAACCCAAAATTTGAAGAACAGCTACGCTCTTGCTTTACGGATATCTTTAGGCAGTATCAACAATCGAAGCAGAAGCAAACTCACCCCATTCGCTGGCAAATGCAGGGACTGTTGGTGATGCCAAGAGCTATAGGCGTTTGTTTAGTACCTCAGGATGAAGCGTCCTATGAGCAAATTGTTAACTTGCGTCGAGCAATTTATCAAAATTCCAACTTGATGGCGTTGGGGATTGAGCAACATTATCACTTCAGCGCTCATGTGACATTGGGCTATTTTGGAGAAATTGCGCCCAATCTAGACTACGAGCATCTTGCTAACATGTTTTCTGAGTTGAATCAGCAATGGGCAGAGAATTCCCTGGAATTTAGCATAAGCCGTGCCGAACTACGGAAGTTTGACGACATGACGCGCTATTATCGGGAATCAGACTGGCCAATTTTAGATTTTAGTCATGACTAAAATTTGAAAATTTTTGATATGCAAGGTAAATAGCTTCTAAAAGTACATCTGGGGTGACAGCTTCTGGTATATTTTCTAAGTGAATAATAGCTTTAATATCCTTAGCTAATTGTAGAGCTACTGAGGTTCTTGCCTTTGGTGCCATTGCAGAACGTCTGTACAAATATTCCCGAATAACGGCAAAATCATCAGGTAACATGGCTGACAAATCGGCAATTTGTAGCAATTGCTCGCTCAACGACTTTGCCTGTTCTGAAATAGTCAAAGTTCTTGATGTAGTGGGTGTTTGAGTTTGAATCACAATTGTGCCAGCGGCTAAATCACCCAAACGCTTTTCCTGGTTACTGAACATGATAAGAATTGCTCCAATAAACAGAACTTCGTCAAATAGTCGCAGTAAAGCACGCAGTGTTGCTTGTTGCAGTCCAATAGGTCTACCATCATCTCGCACGACACGAATTTTTGTAAAGCGTTTACCAGGGGTTTGACCTTGCCATAGTGTTTCAAAAAATACAAAATATCCTCCATAAATAGAGAAGGAAATGAGAGATGCGATCGCCACCAACCAAAAACCTGCTTGATCACGGAAAATAGATTTCCACAAATCAGCCAGTTGAATGGAAAGTGTTATCCAAGCAATTAGAAACAGTATCAATATCACACTCAAAACGAGATAGTCAATCAGTAGTGCCCAAGCACGATTACCAATCCCAGCAAGGGTAAACTCCAGTTCGACACTTTCTGGGGTGTTGAATTTAACACGATTAAATATATGCATAGCAATTTTTTTGCTAACGTTTAAATCTCATGGTCGCGTAATCTCAACCCTAATCCCTCACGACGACTCCGCAGGTCATAGTAAACAACTGCTTTAATTGTTTGCCAGAATGGTAAAACGACCGGCCCACCGGCAAAACTTAAAATCCAATTTAACAGAGAAACAGTAGTACTAAAAATACTAAAAACTAATGGATATTGTTCTACTAAAGCAGCAAAAATCAACTGAATAATAGTGGGAAGAATCTGAACAATAATTTGAAGAGGTAGTGTAATTAAAAAGGCAACTAAATAAATCAAAAGAATCCGCCAGACGTAACCTTGAGTTAACTCCTTACTTCGAGCAATCGTTGACCTGCCATCAATATTATCCTCAATAGCAAGCGGCACTTCCACTAAAAAATACCGCATTAACAACCATAAAAATGCTATTATTATAATAATCGCGAGCACTACATAGAGCACGGATACACCTGCATTTCCTTGCTGAGCTATCGCGTCAAATGGTATTCCCAATAAAGAAAAAATAAAACCTAAAATTCCACCTAAAATTACAACACCGATATAAATCCCCACTATCAGAAAAAACATCAACAGTATCGTAAGAAAAAACTGCCCTAACCGAGAATTAACAAAACGCTGACCAGACGAAATACTTTCAGGTTGATTCACCAATTCACCAAAAGCTAATCGGGAAATCAGCGCTGATAAAGCATAAAACTTTGCCCACCCATAAAATGGAACAAGTAGCCATACATAAGCTTTCAAAGCGAGTAAAAAATAATCCTTAAAATGAGAGCGATATAACCGTAATCCTGCGCTGACAACATTTCCAAGACTGAGAGGTTGTATCGGACTCGGAGAACCAATGTTATATGACATGATGTCTAAGTCTCTCTTGTAAAGTAGGGCGGTAAATGTGAGGCTATTTTAGGATAAGTTAATACTCAGTATTCTGAAAATTCATGAATATTCAACGATGGATCGCGCGGCGAGAACCAAATTGGCAGCGATTGGATGCCTTATTAAGCCAGGTAGAGAAAAAAGGACTAAAGTCTCTAGGAGCAGCAGAAATTAGAGAATTAGCAAGTTTATACCGTTCAGTAGCAGCAGATTTGGCTCGCGCTCGTACTCAACAATTAGGTAATATTTTAGTACAAAATTTACATTTATTAACAAATAGAGGTTATAGCCAAATTTACCAAGGTTCACGACGACAAGAGTGGGAAGCCGTAGTGCAATTTTACAAATGGGGATTACCAGCCGTAGTGCAGCAGACATTCCCATATACAGCGACTGCCATTGCCCTATTTTTAGTAGGAGCGATCATTGCTTGGTGGTATGCTTGGCAAGATCCAAGTTTTCTGTCAATTGTAGTTCCAGAAAAACTGATCAAATTGGTACGAGACGAGCATAAATTGTGGATGGGGTCTATTGTCGGCATTGAACCCCTAGCATCTACCGGTATCATGATTAACAACCTGTCCGTATCCTTTGGTGCTGTTGCTGGTGGAATCACCGCAGGAGTTTTTACAACCTATTTGATGGTTTTTAATGGCTTATCGATTGGTGCGATTGCTACCTTGGTGGGTCAAAATCATCTTGCTTATCCTTTTTGGGCATTTGTTTTTCCGCATGGTTCCCTGGAATTACCAGCCATCTTTTTTGCAGGTGGTGCAGGTTTTTTACTTGGAAGAGCTATTTTATTTCCTGGTAAATATCGCCGTGTAGATGCACTTAAATTCTATGGTTCTCAAGCGGTACAGTTAATATTTGGTATTGTACCAATGTTGATTATTGCTGGTATTATTGAAGGCTTTTTATCTCCTAATCCTAATGTTCCAGAAGTTTTTAAATATCTTGTAGGGATGGGATTATTTATATTTTTGGTGGCTTATTGTAGTCGTAAATTGAAAACGGAACCTCACCCTGCCCTGTCGGGCATCCCTCTCCTTATAAAGGAGAGGGAAAGA
>NZ_CAWPKW010000102.1:0-11712 GCF_963888615.1 Brasilonema octagenarum UFV-OR1
ACTAAAGTAGACTCAAAAGCTTATGCAGTCGTCTTTAGACGACTTTTACTATGAGACTGGGGTTTAAACCCTAGGCGGTTGTTGGCACAAGTCCAAGATCTCAGCAAACCATATTGCTCTCCCACGAGTCTCAAAAACTCGTCCACTTAACTGCCATTTTCCAATAATCCCCTAGTCGCATTAACAACAACCTGCGCTGCCCCCGCAAAAAACTCGCGGTCGATAGTTGCCGGAACATCGCTGGGTTGATGATAATGAGGAGTCCGTAAATTTGCGGTATCAGTAACCAAAACTGCCCCTACTCCTTGATACCAAAATGGAGCATGATCGCTGCGTAGAGTATCAGGTGTCAGCAAGCCTTTGAGAGGTATTGGGAGTGTGAGCACAGATGGTAAAGTTGATCCCCTGGTAGTTCCCTTATTAAAGGAGATTGCAGGAAGCATCTGTGAATTTTGAAAAGCATTCAGCAGTGGTAAATGTTCTGTATCGCCTACCACCGCCAAAAAATCACCCTTATCACTGGGTGGAGTCACGGGTATTCCCGTTGGGTATTTTTGACAGCCAGAAGTGTGACAAGCAAAACCCACCATATCCATAATAATCACGCCTTGCAAGTTTTCCAGATGTTTCTTATTTGTCACAAAAGCTTTACTTCCTAAAAGTCCTGCTTCTTCCTTGTCAAAAAAAACGAGTTGCAACGTTCTGGGGGTGGGAAGCGAACCAAAAAGTCGAGCAATTTCCAGAGTCACAGCAACACCAGTTGCGTTGTCATCAGCACCAGGAGAGAAATAAACAGTATCGTAATGAGCGCCTACCAAAATTGCTTTTGCATTTTTGTCAGTTCCTGGTTTTTCCGCGAAGATGTTGACACCATCAGGGAATTTTTCTAACTTGGGTTTCCAGCCCATTCTTTTGAGTTCAGCTGTGATGTAGGCGCGAGTGCGCGATCGCTCTGGTGGTGTATTTCGTGTAAAATTTAACCTGAGAATATGGGCAAACAACTTATCACTAGAAACTTGTAAAGAATCAGAAATGGGGGGATGCAAAGACGCAGAAGAATCGTCTGTCTGTGTATCTTTTTGTGTTGGTGTTTGTGTATCTTTATTTGTAGTGACAGGATTGTTAACTCTAATACTATAAACAACTGACTCCCGATCCTGTTTAAGAAACACGTTAGTAACTACTATGACAACGACTGTCACTAGTAGCACAAGCAACAGCCAAAACCGTTTTTTCATATATCTCATAAAAAAGGTTAGGGGGAGAGTACTCAAATTCAAAGTTCAAAATTCAAAATTGAAGACCCCTTGGATGAATCCAAAGGCTTGTATCCTTTTCTTTTTTGGTCGCTCTTGAGATAGGATAGCGCAAACACTAAGTTTGACATCGTGTCTTTTGACAGAAGAACTCACTTCATGTAAAGTTCCTCATGAAACTTTTCAATTTTCTTATTTTTTAGTCGTATTTTTTAGTTGTCATTTTTTTAATTTTTAATAACTAATGATAAATTTCTTACTCATCCTAGCTCTGGGATTCCTAGGAAGTTTTGGACATTGCGTTGGCATGTGTGGTCCCTTGGCAGTTGCGTTTTCCCTGTCTCATAAGCAGGAAACTCCTCATTGGCGACAGCAATTGCAATTTCACGTTCTCCTAAATTTGGGACGGATGCTGAGCTATGTTCTTGTTGGTGCGGGGATTGGGGCGCTTGGTTCGGTGTTGCTTGCCAGTGGACAAATGGCAGGGATTGGTAGCCAAGTACGCCATTGGATAGCGATTATTACTGGGATTTTGCTGATTTGGTTTGGTATTGGACAAATAAAACCAGACTTTCTGCCTCGAATTCCATTGCTGCACCCTCTTGTACAAGGTCGTTTACAAAACCACCTCAGTCAAGGAATGGTTAAGCTTTCTCTCCAAACCAAATGGTGGACACCAGCGCTTTTGGGTATGACTTGGGGTTTAATGCCTTGTGGTTTTCTGTATACTGCTCAAATTAAAGCTGCAGAAACTGGCAATTTGTGGATGGGTGCAGCAACAATGCTGGCATTTGGGATCGGAACTTTGCCTACAATGTTAGGTGTGGGTGTGTCTACATCGTTGGTTAGTAAAGACAGGCGCAGTCAATTGTTTCGCTTGGGTGGTTGGGTGACTCTCACAATTGGTGTGCTAACTCTGTTGCGGACTGGCGACACAATGGTAGATTACACCGGACATGGAGCGTTAGTTTGTTTAGTTCTAGCGCTTGTTGCTCGTCCCATCAGCAACTTGTGGGCAGCACCTTTGCGTTATCGTCGTGCGTTGGGAGTCGGTGCTTTTGTGTTGTCTTTGGCTCACACTGTCCACATGATGGAACATTCACTGCAATGGAATTTTGCAGCCTTTTTGTTCTTGCTACCAGATTATCAGGTGGGCATGGCTTTGGGTGCTGTAGCACTGGCGCTGATGACTCCCCCTGCCCTGACCAGTTTTGACCGTTTGCAGAAGTCTTTAGGCAAGCGCTGGCGAGCAATTCATTTGTTAAGCGTGCCAGCTTTAGTATTAAGCACGATTCATGCTGTGATAATTGGCTCCCACTATTTTGGTTCTTCTCAAGTTACCTGGGAGAATAAATTAGCGGCAGTGCTTCTGGGAATTGTCACCTTGATTGTGTTGCTGGTGCGTTGGCGCTTTTTCTGGTCAATGTTGTCTTTACAGAAATTTTATGTTCCCTCAAAAAAGTCCTAGGAAAAGATGTGATCCCTCCAATCCCCGACAGGGATTGAGCGCAGCAAAGAGGAGTCTAAAAAAACAAGTATTATTACTCTTTGTATTTGTTCTATTTTTAACTATAGGTTCCCCAGCCATTGCCCACAAGGTCAAGACTGAAGGAAATGTTGGCGCGACCTTACACGTAGAACCAAATGATAACCCCCGCGCCGGAGAGCCAGCAAAAACCTGGTTTGCTCTGACTCGCAAAGGTGGAAAAGTTATCCCTTTAGCCGAGTGTAATTGTCAATTAGCTGTTTACGCTGAACCTCACTCACCTAGTGAACCACCACTCATTGAACCGTCCTTACAAGCTGTTTCGGTAGAACGGTTTCAAGGCATACCTGGTACGGAAATAACTTTTCCGAGAGCTGGAGCGTATCAGCTACAACTGAGTGGTAAACCTAAAGATGGAAAGAGTTTCCAGGCATTTGAGCTAAAGTTTCCAGTTACCGTGGCAGTTGGTTCAGCAACAAATAATAATGTACAAGAATCACAAACTGTGCAGAATGTCAATCAAAGTGTCACCGAAGAGCGAACTCAGGGAGTGCCATTTTGGGCGATCGCCCTTTCACTTCTTTTAGCAGTTGGTGTCTTCTTCGGGGTACTACGCATGGTGAAAAAAAGGGAGGGCTGATGAGGAGGATGAGGGGGATCAGGTCTATTTTACCCATTTACCCCCTTTTTAAGGGGGTCGCCGCAGGCGTTCTGATCTTATCCCTCCTCATCCTCCTAATCTTCCGCACTCTACTGATGACGTCTCTGGTGCCACTGCCAAGCGTGAGTGATAATATCTTCAATAGAAGAGTATTGTGGATGCCAGCCTAGGATTTTTCGGGCTTTCTCGCTAGTGCCAATGAGTGCGGGTGGATCACCGGGACGGCGATCGCACTGCACGACTTTGATATCTTTTTGTGTCACTTGCTTTGCAGCTTCAATAACTTCTTTAACTGAGAAGCCGCTACCATTTCCTAAATTAAAAACTTCGCTATCGCCGCCTTTCAATAAATATTCCAATCCCAAAACGTGGGCGTCTGCTAAGTCGCTGACATGAATATAATCTCGAATGCACGTTCCATCTGGCGTGGGATAATCAGTGCCGAAAACCGAGATAGACTCGCGCTTACCCAAGGCAGTTTGCAAGACAAGGGGGATCAAATGGGTTTCTGGGTTATGGTCTTCTCCTTGTAAGCCATTGGGAGCGGCACCAGCGGCGTTAAAATAGCGGAACCGCACCGACTTAAAATCATAAGCAACATCAAAATCAGAGAGAATCCGTTCTACCATCAGCTTGGTAGCACCATAAGGGTTAATTGGATTCTGGGGATGGTCTTCCGGGATTGGTATAACTTCAGGTACCCCGTATGTTGCACAAGTAGAAGAAAATACAAATTTCTTAACAGACGCTGCGAGCATGGCTTCTAACAGAGTTAGGGTGCCGAGAACGTTGTTACGGTAATACTTTGCAGGATCGGTTACGGATTCTCCTACATAGGCATAAGCCGAAAAGTGCATCACGGCGGCGATCGCTCGTGTATTGAACAAATCATCCAACAGGGGGCGATCGCCAGTATCTCCCACTACAAGTTCTACCTGTAAAACTTTTTCAACCAAATCCCGGTGTCCGTAAACGAGATTATCGAGTATTATCACGTCAAAACCTGCTTGCTTAAGAGCAAGCACTGTATGGGAGCCGATATATCCAGCACCCCCGGTCACCAAAATAGTAGGTTTTCCAGGCGACATAGTTTTTCCTTTTGACTTGATTGATTTGATTACTAAAATTAATTTAATTTACAGGAGGTAGGTTACTAATCTGGAAAATTACTGATAGTAGACGCAGTTGTAAAAAATTGCTCTAAAATCACTACGATGGTTCTCGTGGTGTGAGGGGAGCCACCCCCGTGCGGAGGTTCCCCTCCGTTGAGGGGAGTGGCGTTGTGAGGTATTTGAAGTCAGATAACAGTACGATTACAATTTGACGGTACAATAACCCCACTGCCCAAAACCTATAAAACCGACCGCAAAAAAGGATTTGAGAGTTAATCAATTTATGTTTGTACTGTTAAGTCGGGTATTACTGTGGTTACTTGTTGGCACTATCATATACAGCTTGTTCCAGAGATTTTATCCCTCAGGGACTTTTGTCGGGAGACTAATTTTAGTCATTCTGTTGCTTGTTCTACTGCTGTCGTTCATTAACCCTAATGAACCGGCTGTTGCTTCATTGTGGGGGGTAGTGTCGTTTCCACTTAAACCTCTGGGAGCATCTATCTTGCTGATGATTTTTGCAGCACAGAGGATGAAAAGCGGAGGCACACTGGACAAACCAGGAGGATACTTACTCGGCTGGGCGCTGACAATTTTGTTGTTAGCAAGTACCCCAGCTGTCGCTTACTTCCTAGTTCGCTCACCAGTCGCAATGCTGGGGCAACCATACTTAGCCAATCAGGAAATTATCCAAAATGTGCGGCTAGCTTCGTCTATGGTACCAGGAACACCAACATCTGAGACACTTGTCGCATTAGGACAAGATACTACCGTAACCAGCGATGGTATTACCTATGCCTCAAGAATGTCTGACATCAGAACAACACCATATCTGTTGCAAACTCCACAAGCTATTAGAACAAGGGGGTTGAGGTTAGAAGATTTTGTACCCAATGCGGAAACACTGCAATTAACAACGCGAGTCTGGGAAAGTTATCTGAATCAGATATACACTTTCCTACGTGCTCGTTAGGTGTAGATTGAGAACATGAGTACTCATAAGGTCAGTCTCTTGGCTGACCTTATTCTTTTGGGCTAGACAAAGTTTACGCTCATTGGCGCAAAAAAATGCAACGTTAATGACCAAAGACGCAGGGAGTAGGGGGCAGGGAGCAGGGAGCAGGGAGAAAACTGATCCACGTGAATTAGATTCTCCTTTTCTCCCTGCCCTCAAGCGTAGCGTGCTCGTCGTCGGGTGCTTCTGCTCCCCTACAAAGCGCTTGTGCACGCCACATGCGACAGATTGCACCGAAGCCCCTAGTTTGGTGTTCTTCTTACTAAAGATGAATGTGCCAGAAACTACTGGGACTTTAAAGTAAAATGAAGATGTTGCGTAATTCCTTGAATGGCAAATTCACGACGACTATCTAAGCTTCTTGCATACCTACGCCCTCATTGGCGGGACGCAACATTTGGCATTATTGCCTTGTTGATTGTGAATGGTTTGGGTGTTTATATCCCTCTGTTGATTCGCTCTGCTGTTGACCGACTCTCAGTAGAATTCAGCTTTAATAAAATCAAATATCTTGTTATACAAATTGTATTATTCGCTTCAGCCATGTGGTTCATCCGGATCGCCTCTCGGATTTGGCTGTTTGGCGTCGGGCGTCAGGTGGAATTTGACCTGAAACAACGAATTTTTGAACACTTATTAAAAATGGAACCGTCGTATTTTGCCATCAATAGCGCAGGCGATTTGATTAGTCGGGCGACAAGCGATGTGGACAATATCCGGCGGCTGTTGGGTTTTGCAGTCCTGAGTTTGGTAAATACTTTATTTGCCTACGTTTTCACCTTACCAGTGATGCTGGGTCTGAGTGTAGATCTGACATTAGCCTCACTAGCAGTCTATCCTTTCATGTTTTTCTTAGTATATTTGTTTAGTGATCGCTTACGCACACAACAGTCGGCTGTACAGGAGAGGATCTCTGACATGAGTGCACTGATTCAAGAGGATATCAGTGGCATGGCCTTAATAAAAATTTACTCTCAGGAAGAAAACGAGCGTCGTGCCTTTGCCAATCGAAATCGGGATCTGCTGGAGGCTAATCTCAAATTGGCAAAAAGTCGAAACACGCTGTTTCCACTGATTGGTGGACTAGCTACGGTGAGTTCTTTCATCATTATCTGGTTAGGCTCCACAAGGATTGCCAATGGAAGCCTGCCTCCTGGTGATTTTATCGCACTACTTTTGTACGTAGAGCGTCTTGTCTTCCCGACGGCTTTGTTAGGATTCACTATCACCGCTTACCAACGAGGTGAGGTGAGTATTGACCGCATTGAGACAATTTTGACTGTCACACCCAAAATAAAAGATACACAAGATACGATTGAGTTACCACTATACCAAGTCAAAGGAAAACTCACAGCAAGAAACCTGAGTTACACTTACCCTGGTTCCACGACTTCCGCACTCTGTGACGTTAATTTCACGATAGCTCCTAGTGAGACTGTAGCAATTGTAGGCGCTATTGGTTCGGGGAAATCAACTTTGGCAAATGCTGTGCCAAGATTGTTGGATATTGAGCCGGGACAGTTGTTTTTGGATGGAGTGGACATTACCAAAATTGCCTTGGCTGATTTAAGAAGTGCGATCGCCTATGTCCCTCAAGATAGCTTTCTGTTCAGTACAACAATTAAAAATAATATTCGCTACGGCGATCCTGTGAGCGAACAAGAACAAGTCGAAAACACAGCCAAGATGGCGCAAATTCACCCAGAAATCATTAATTTTCCGCAACAATATGAAACTATAGTTGGGGAACGTGGCATTACTCTTTCTGGTGGTCAACGCCAACGTACTGCTTTGGCTAGGGCAATGCTAGTTAATGCCCCAGTGTTAATTTTAGATGATGCTCTTTCCAGTGTGGATAATCAAACTGCGACAGCCATCTTGAAAAATCTTTCTGGTGGTACGCAACGAAAAACAGTCATTTTCATCACTCATCAGCTTTCTGCCGCTGCTAGTGCTGACCGCATTTTCGTCATGGACAAGGGGAAAATTGTTCAAAAGGGTACGCACGCAGAACTTTTGGAGCAGCCTGGAATGTATAAAACTTTATGGAGTCAGCATCAGATAGAAGAATTATTGCATTAGACTTGTTGCGCTTAACGCTTAACAGGAAAATCGTGTTTTTTTCATATATTGCGGAAGTGATACGCCAAGAGCGCGTCTCTTGCTTTGCGCAATCGCAGCGAGTTAGGCGCTGAGATCTTGCACCTGATTGAAAAACCGGGTTTCTTGAGAATACCTACTCGTATAAACCTTAATTTTGCGTTCACAAACCTGGTTTTTTAGGTTTTGTTGAGAATTACCCAAGATGTCAGCGCCTAAGGGGCGCGATTACACGCCCGCAACGAATGAAACAAACACGATTTCCCTGTTAAGCGTTAAGCGTGTTTCTTGAAAGTAAAAGAATCTCGCCAGATGTTTCACGAAGTGAAACACCGCATATTTTATATTTTTGCAATAAGTTTCATAAAATCGACTCTTTAGGAGGATGTAGTTTATCTGAGTTTTGTAAAACTTAGTGAACGCACTTGCTGGGTAGCAAATTTTAAGACATATATATGAAATATCTACATTTTTAACGACTTTTCATCTTACATAAGATATGTTTATTTTGCTTTAACTAAAATTTATAAAAAATCATGATCCCAAGAATCTTGATGAAGATTCAGTGAATCTACGGTTAAACTTCGTTTGGTTCTGGTGAGCTAGGTTTATATTCTAATTACGCTAAATAACAATATTTTTTTCGCTAAATATAATTGGCATCAGAATGTATCAGATATCCTGCACAAAAGCTGTTGATGGTGCAACGGTCGATACTTGGAAATCCCCGCAACTAACAGTTCTCCCGTCAGTTAATTCTAAGTTAAAACGATTTTTAGATATTGTGGGGAGCTTAGTAGGACTACTAATTTTATCGATTTTGTTTGTACCAATAGCAATAGCAATTAGAATCGATAGTCCTGGTTCAATTTTCTTCACACAAGAACGTTACGGACTATACGGAGGCTCATTCCGTATCCGGAAATTCCGCTCTATGGTTTCAAATGCTGAGAAGTTAAAATCTTTGGTGCATAATGAAGCTGATGGATTAATTTTTAAAAATAAAAGTGACTTCCGAGTCACAAGAATAGGTCGCTTTTTAAGAAGTACAAGTCTAGATGAGCTCCCACAGTTTTGGAACGTTTTAGTAGGCGAAATGAGTTTAGTAGGGACACGTCCACCAACGAAGGATGAAGTGTCTCAGTATAATCAACGTCACTGGCAACGACTAAATGTTAAACCAGGTTTGACAGGCGAATGGCAAGTTAACGGTCGTTCTCAAATAAAAGATTTTGAGCAAATTGTGGACTTAGATTTGCAGTATCAAAAGAAATGGTATCCAATGTACGACTTATTACTGATTGTGAAGACATTTTTCATGATCGTTGGTCGAGTGGGAGCTTTTTAAGGAAGTTATTAAACCCTCAATTTGGTTATAGCTATTTTGCCTGAAAAACACACATCAACATCACTACCAGGAGTGCGATCGCGCTTACCATATTCACCCTCGTAATAAAAATCATTGCCCTCAATCCGGTAGTTGATCGGTAATGGTTTGGTACAGGGTTGGCAAAACACAACTTCTGGATCTGGTTCTCCTGGAAGCAGATGAGGTAAATTTACGTTCCAAAAAGTTCCCGGTTCTAGGGGACGATTGAGTAAGTCAGCTAAAACAGAACTCGTCCAACGTGCTACCACATCCCAATCAACCTTCAGCTTCTTTTTAAGATAGCGAGAAATTGCAATACCAGGAATGCCATGCATAGCTGCTTCCCTGACAGCGGCGACAGTCCCGGAAATGTAGGCATCCACGCCCATATTGCCTCCAGCATTGATTCCGGATAATACAAATTGGACATTTTTGCAAATATGTGTTACGGCAATTCTGGTGCAATCAGCCGGAGTTCCTGCAATAGCATACTCGTTTTCAGAGCGACGATGGACATGAATTGGTTGAGTCGTGGTGACTTGATGTCCACAACCAGAAAGATGATCTCTGGGAGCGGCTATTATAACTTCTTTACCATTTACAGCTTTCAGGAGCGCTTGAATACCAGGAGCGTCGATCCCGTCATCGTTGGTGAGAATCAAAGTCATAGATTGTCTACTTAGGACTTGTACAAATATAAGCAACAAAACCGATTTTGAAGCAAATTTGCTTTGAAAGCAATTGCTCAACCGGCAACAGTGTGCGTTCTTCTCAAAACAAATTTCTATACATAAGGTAAGTTGCTAGTGACTGTAGAAAATATATTTTAAGTACAATATTTTATTAAGTTCTTAAATATACTTAAAATTGGGAAGATTTATACTGAAGTGTTGTTTGATAACTAGACCTCTCCAAAAATAGCTATGAAACCTTGACGGCGCTTGCACTAAAAATAGATTTTTGGAGAGGTCTACTAGCAACTTTGTTTACATACACAGAGGTAGCTGTAGATAAGTGGAAAATTAGATGTATATTATGTCAGTCGTGAAAAAACTGCAAAATTCTCCAAATTATTACTTATACTATCATTTGTAAAAAAACGTATCTTGTCTAAGTATTGAATGACTTGATATACACTCAAAAGAGATGAAATAAAGATTTAAAAAAAATCGCGATTCTTGTTTAGATCTTTATACTTAATTCTCAAAGATTTTCTTACTGTTGTAAATACGTCTTTTGTCAATCAACAGCTGAGTAGATTGACCATTAGATTGTTTAAGAAATATTAATTAAATTGAGAAATTCAGAAATTGGTTCTTGCTCATGGAAGTATTAAAATCTGGGAAATCTACCGAACAGAGATTGCGTCTTCATTTTTTAGACGGTTTACGTGGATTGGCATCTCTGTATGTGGTTCTTGTCCACATACAAAGATATATGGGAGAACAAGTACCTGTATTTTTGCAAATTATAGGCAGAAGTGTTAAATATGGAAATTTTGCTGTAGCGATTTTCATTGTGCTTTCGGGCTTTGTTTTGATGCTGCCAGTAGCCCGTTCGCAAAAGGGTTATCTTCCTGGAGGTTTTTGGGATTATATCCAACGGCGAGCGCGTAGAATCTTACCTCCTTACTATGCTGCTCTCTTTTTTAGTTTGCTAACAGCAGTCATCATATTAGGATTTATTCACTTTTTTAATTTCAAGTGGCATGAATCTCCGGAATATGGAGAATTTCATGCTTTCTTTTCCCCTCTTGACGTAATTACACACTTGCTACTCATTCACAATTTCACTCTTGACACACTGGGTTCTATTAATTCACCTATGTGGACTGTTGCAACTGAGTGGCAAATATACTTTTTATTCCCACTATTATTGTTACCTATATGGCGGCGTTTCGGCTTATTTTCCGCTGTGATCAGTGCTTTTTTAATTAGCGTAGCACCATTGTATCTTTTGAATGGATTTTTGGAAGCAGCTCATCCTTGGTTTCTCGGCTTATTTGCTTTGGGTATGGCAGCAGCAGATATTATCTTTTCTGAAAAACCAAAGTTAATTGCGATCAGAAACTCGTTGCCTTGGAACGTGCTTGCGATTGTATTCATTGTTCTTGCCCTGATAGCGGGAGCGCAACAACTGGGAGTTGTTGCCATGATAACCGGATCGCAACAACTGGGATTTAATGCTTGGATTAGTGATAGTTTTTGTGGTTTGGCAACAGCTTGTCTACTAGTTTACTGTAGCAACTCAGTTATAAAAGGCAAAAATACACCTCTCGTTCTGCGGTTATTTGAGAGTCGTTGGGCAATTGCACTCTCAACATTTTCTTACAGTTTATATCTCACTCACGGAGTCGTAGTAACAGTGGTGGGTAATTTCCTTCTTAATCTTCACATGCCGCCAACTGAATTTATCACAATATTTTATCTGGTGGCTTTACCACTGTCTTTACTCATTGGTTACTTATTTTACTTAGTTTTTGAGAGACCATTTATGTCTAATTTTTTGAAAAAGCGCAAGGTAAAAGATGCAGTCAATTAATTCCACTAAAGAGTCAAAGAAGAAGCGGAGGGGAAGCGAACAGGGAGCAAGGGAGAAAGTATCTTAGTAATAATTAATCTCTCAAAAAACACAGGGGTGTAGGGGTGTAAGGGTGTAGGGGTGTAAGGGAGCCACTGCCGTGCGCGGGTTCCCCGCGTTGAGGCATGTGGCG
>NZ_CAWPKW010000103.1:0-11676 GCF_963888615.1 Brasilonema octagenarum UFV-OR1
CGCCAGGTGCTTCAAGTCGGGAAACCCGCCCAACGCACTGGCTCCCCTTACACCCCTACTTCGCATAAGCCAATGGATCTTTCAATCCCAGTTCTGCAAAAGCTGCAAGACGCAAACGGCAAGAATCACAGACACCACAAGCAACATCGCCTCCTTGATAACAAGACCATGTGAGTTCCCAAGGAACACCCAATTTATTCCCGAGTTGAATAATTTCAGTTTTTTTTAGCTGAATTAAGGGTGTATTGATGTAAATGCTTTGCCCTTCGCGTCCTTGTTTTGTTCCTAAACGAAACACTTCCTGCATGGCTTGGATGTAGTCAGGACGACAATCAGGATATCCAGAATAATCTAGAGCGTTAACACCGATGTAAACACACTGAGCAGAAATGGTTTCAGCATAACCAAGGGCAAAACTTAAAAAGATCGTGTTGCGAGCTGGAACATAGGTAACCGGAATACTTTGAGACATTTCCTCTATGTCACGCTTATAGGGCAATTCTATAGCATCATCCGTAAGAGCAGAACCTCCCCATTGTCTTAAATCAAACTTTACCAATTGCTGGTCTACCACGCCTGCTTTTTCAGCAATTGCCAAAGCTGAGTCTAACTCTCGTCGATGTCGCTGTTGGTAATCAAAAGAAATGGTATGGCAGTTATAACCATCAGCGATCGCTTGGTATAAAACTGTAGAAGAGTCTAAACCACCAGATAATAAAATGACAGCTTTCATAATCAACTTGCTATACGTGTAGAAACCCAGTACTTGTGTCTTTCGGACACGCTACAAAGAACAGGTCGCAGAGGAAGCACAATCCGGAACTTTTAAGTTCAGTCTCAAATCTACTAATAATGATTGTGTCAGGCAATTGAGCCACACCCGTAACTAAAAATTAGGGGCTACCACCGTCCTGCTTTATTGTAGATTTATCTTTCGGTAATCATTTTTTTGTGAAACAAAGAGCACTTGACTAACGTCCTAGTTATTTTCAAAAGCTAATAAAAAAAGTGATTATAGTTTTTGTACTTTACAAAAAAAGCATCAATTTAAACACTTCTTATAAAAGCGAGTCATATGGCGGGAACTCACAAGAAACTTTGAAATTCTTCATAAACAGAACCTCTATGTTACCATCTGGATGGTTTTAGACGCATAGTGATTGGTAGCTGAGTGTCAAGTTCAAGGACTATAACGTCTCTAAGTGTGGTGGTTGAGGAGAGAATAACAGTGCAGAATAGAAGTATGTCAGTGGGAGAACAAAATGGTCAAGTACAGCGCAATTATCCACGACCGATCCGCATAGGCGTGATCGGCGTGGGTAATATGGGACAGCATCACGTCCGAGTACTGAGTTCAATGAAGGACGTTGAACTTGTTGGTGTAGCAGATATAAATGTTGAACGAGGATTAGAAACAGCCAGCAAGTACAAGGTACGCTTTTTTGAAGATTATTGCGATCTCCTGCCACATGTACAGGCAGTTTGTATTGCTGTACCTACGCGTTTGCATTACGCCGTTGGAATCAACTGTCTTTTGGCGGGAATTAATGTTCTGATTGAAAAGCCAATCGCAGCCAGTATATCTGAAGCCGAATCACTCGTAAACGCTGCCGCCGATTCTCAATGTATTCTACAAGTAGGTCATATAGAGCGGTTCAGCCCAGCATTTCAAGAATTGAGCAAGGTGTTGAAAACTGAGGAAGTGCTGGCGCTAGAGGCACATCGTACAAGTCCATATTCAAGTCGGGCAAACGATGTCTCAGTTGTTTTGGATTTAATGATTCATGACATCGACCTCCTTTTGGAATTAGCCGCAGCACCTATAGTAAAGTTAACAGCTAGTGGTAATCGTACATTAGACTCTGGTTATTTAGATTACGTAACTGCTACTTTAGGGTTTGCCAATGGTATTGTTGCTACTGTGACTGCCAGTAAAGTGACTCACTGCAAAATCCGCCGCATTGTTGCTCATTGTAAAAACCCCTTCACTGAGGCAGATTTTCTTAGAAATGAAATTTTGGTTCATCGACACACTAACGATTATCGGCAAGCACTTTACAGACAGGATGGCGTGATTGAAAGAGTTTCTACAAGCAACACTGACAAATTAGGAGCAGAGTTAGAGCATTTTGTCAACTGCGTACGTGGGGGAAATCAACCTTCAGTTGGTGGTGAACAAGCACTCAAAGCCTTAAGATTGGCAAGCTTAATTGAGCAGATGGCGTTAGAAGACCGTGTTTGGAACCTATTAGATTGGCAATCTGAACCAAAAGTGCAATCTTTGACACCCACTGTTTAACGGAACAAAAGACAGTTAACAGCAGGGTACATCAATGTATAGAAAGGGAATGGGGGATCGGTTGTAGGGGGGCGAGACAATAGAATCTCGTTATCATCCACAACCTGTAACCTATACCCTTTTTTATTTATGGAAAGTGTATTTTTTAACAAAATTAGCTAAAAAGTATTTAGATTACGACTTACGCAAAAACTCTTTCAAACTCGTATTTCTTTGTGTCCTTTGTGGTGCATCCTAGGTATACGCCGAGATACATTTTTCGCTTATTCCTGCGTAAGTCCTGTAAAGAAAGCAAGTTTGATGTAGTAACAACAAATGACTACAAAACTTCTGTCACAACTTCACCGAATACACTTTATGCTTGAATGGATAACCAATACTATTAACTCTCTGGGCTACTGGGGAATTGCTCTGTTGATGTTTGTCGAAAATCTCTTTCCCCCAATTCCTTCGGAACTCATTATGCCATTGGCCGGCTTTACAGCAAGGGCAACTCCAGAAAAACTTAATGTCTTTGGCGTCTTTTTTGCAGGATTGCTGGGTTCGGTATTTGGTGCACTTATCTGGTACTATCCTGGTAGATTATTCGGGGAAAAGCGTTTACAAGCTTGGGCAGATAGATACGGTAAGTGGCTAACTATATCAAGTAAAGATATTACCAAGGCAAAGAACTGGTTCGACCAGCAAGGTGGCAAAGCAGTTTGTATTGGTCGCCTTGTACCCGGAGTGCGCACCTTAATTTCTGTACCCGCAGGCATGAGTCATATGCCGCTGCTACCATTTTTAATCTACTCAACTTTAGGTAGCGCTGTTTGGGTTGGTTTGCTAACATTCTCAGGATATGCCTTGGGTAGTCAATATGAACTTGTGGACAAGTATCTGGCTCCTGTTTCTAAAATTGTGGCTGTAGTTCTGATCCTGGGATTTGTCGTCTGGGTGATGAAGCGTAAGCGAAAAAACAGGAGAAAGTAACAATTCTTGTTTCTAACTTGCGTTGGAAAAATAAGTAAGTAGATAGTTTTAATTAAATATAAAATTTAGCGTTGGCCAAAAAACCCGAATTGGTAATAAAGCAGGGAACTTTCCTGCTTCCACTAACGCTATCGAGGAATTCATTACGGCTATTTACTTACTCTTTAGTATAAAAGCAATTTTTTGCAACTCTGCTTGTTAGTTTTGCCATTCTATGATATCTAGTGAAACTTACGTGCCATGTTTATCGCTCAACAACTAAGTGATTGTTTTTATATTGCTTGCTACAGTTGACGCAACAGATGTTTTCTGGTACACCCATTTCTGTAAGATGAGCATGATAACTTGTGAGAGCTAAGTTAAGTACTAGGAGCTTTTATGACAGACCAACCTTCCGCTGCCACTCCGATGAATGCCGCTGCTATTCCAATGAATAGAGTTTCAGCCGCAACGCCGATAAATGCTGCTCCCCCTCAACCAATTGCTGGTGTACCGGGGAAAAAGATTCTCAGTATTGATTTAGGTAGAACTTCTACAAAGACTTGTATTAGCCGCGAGTCTAATAATGTGACGTTCGTCTCCGCCAACGTGAAAGAGATGTCAATGGAACAAGTGCGTGGAGGTGTTTTTGAAGCCCGCGCGACTGATCCTTTGATGGATCTGTGGTTGGAATATCAAGGCAATGGGTACGCTGTTGGTCAATTGGCAGCAGATTTTGGAGCTAACTTAGGAGTGGGTCAATCTAAAGTCGAATCCGCACTGATCAAAGTCTTGGCTTGCGCTGGCTACTTTAAGCTCAAAGATGAGATCTCTGTGGTACTCGGTCTGCCTTACCTTTCTCAAGAACAATTTGAGAAGGAAAAAGCACAGCTCATCAGCCAACTCAGTGGTCCTCATGTGATGAATTTTCGCGGAGAAAGCGTACCATTGAATATCAACAAGGTTTGGGTCATGCCAGAAGGCTATGGCAGCTTACTATGGTGTGAGGCTCAACCAAAGAAAGGTACAGCAATGCCCGACTTTACCAAAGTCTCTGTAGCCATTGTTGATATTGGACATCAAACCACCGATTGTTTGATGATTGATAATTTCCGCTTTGCCCGAGGTGCGTCAAAGAGTGAAGACTTCGGTATGAGCAAATTTTATGAACTGGTTGCTGCTGAAATTGAGGGCGCAGACAGCCAGTCTCTATCTTTAATTGCTGCAGTCAACCGAATCAAAGGCGATCGCTTCTACCGTCCCAGAGGTGCAAGCAAGCCTACCAATTTAGATGACTTTCTCCCCAATTTGATAGAAATGTTTTCTCGCGAAATCTGTAACCGCGTGCTAGCATGGCTACCAGAGCGCGTTACCGATGTAATTCTCACCGGAGGAGGTGGAGAATTCTTCTGGGAAGATGTTCAACGCTTGCTCAAAGAAGCAAAAATTAATGCCCATTTAGCTTCGCCGTCTCGGCAAGCAAACGCTTTAGGGCAATATATTTATGGAGAGGCACAGTTATCCAACGCTCGCGCTAGAACTTAACACTGATGTTCCAATGGTCAAAAAAAGTAGTGAAATCCGTTACGTTTGAGCCAGGGGTGGCTGATGAAAGCTTGTTAGCTCTTGTGGAAAGTCATTTGGAGAAAGATCCCCAAAAAACTTTCAGCGACCTCTGTAAAGAAGCCTTATGGCAATCTTTGTGCGTACCGGAATCTGTACGACCAGCCCCGAAACCAGCAGCAGCAGCAGCAACACAAGGGGTGGAACAAAAAATTCTGGAACAAAAAATTGCTGCACTGCAAAGTCAGATAGCTAACCTTGAGGAACGTTTTTTTGCCAAGGAAGCGAATCGGTTGGAAATGCTGGAACAGCAGCTCATACAACTGAGCCAACAAGTGGCTCAATTGGCTATTATGCTGAACAATGTTTCAACCACTTCCCCTCCAACCCCTCAACAGGTCTCAGCCATAGAAGTTATCAATTATACTTCTAGTCCTAATCATGCTGCTGCTACTCCTTCTCAAGAAGTTGATCCAGTTATCAGCCGTATTAGCCAGTTTCTGGATGATTTCTAAGGACATTTCAGGCTGTTAATGTGTTTGACTGGTATAAAACCTCCTTAATGAGAATTCTCTTAAGGAGGTTTTATATTTATGAATTTTTATTGTTTTGTATTAACCACTTATATGTGGACTGAAATTCCTACTTAATCGTAAGTGATTAGCCGGACATGATATTACTCAATAACTAAAACCTCTTGTGATACTCAACAACTGCCCGATTATCATCTAAGAAATTGGTAGTTGCACGCAGACGAAGGGAATTATTCAGTCGATAATTAACACCCCATTGGAAAGGATCGTTTGTTGTCAAAATCTTGAGGGTAGAAATAGAGATCCTACGATTCAAGTCTACCCCAGCCTCCGCTGCCAACTCCAAACTTGAACTCGTCCTACCTGTTTGTACACTATCAGAAAGAATAGTTGGGAATAAACGCAGTTCACTTAAACCCAGTGCAGTACCAATTTGATTTAGAGGTTCTTGAAGATTGTTCAGTACAGCCGATCCTGCTATATTAATAAGTCCCAAAGTAGCATCGTTGTTGCTCCCTTCTTGATTATTTACATATCCACCCCCAAGCAGGGCAACAATTTCTGTTTCGGTGCGTGCAGGACTGCTTGTCAATTCTACACTTTGATCGAGTTTACTTGCAGGGCCTTGTACCCTAGCTTCGACACGAATATTTTCTAAAGCTGCCAACCCTGTAATATTTGGTTTATTGAAGTCAGTATTTTGAAGAACGTCGAGTACTTTGGCAAATAGTTGGACGTCTAAGTTGGGGTCACGAGGTTGATTTGCCCGAAAAATAGCTTTATGCTTATACCCATTAACAAGGTTAAATCGAGTCGTAAATAAATTGACGCTTCCTCCCTTTAGCCGAATAGTTCCTTCTGGTATTGGTTCGCCAAATGAACCGTTGACGGTTAGGGAACCAGTTGCACGGAAACTAAGAATAGGTGGACGGGTAATTTCTACGTTTTTGCCTAAGTTTAACTTTAAATCCTGAAACTTAGTGGTTGTATTGCTAACTTTCGGACTCTCTTTAGGAGTTTCTTGCTTTGCCGCCTTTAAAGGTGAGACATTCGTATCATTGCTATTTTCAGGGGTAGTTGGATTTTTAGATTCTGCAAGTGATACCTGACCATTATCTAACTGCAATTGACCACCAACCATTGGGTTAAGCGCAGAACCAGTCAAGAGCAAGTTACCACTGACATCTCCCTTGTAAAGTTCCTTAATATTCAAAGCTAATTGATTAAGGGTCACATTGAGAGGATTATTTATTTTTGTTCCTTGGTTGGCGACAGGAATTTCCCCTTGTGCCTCAACACTACCTTGGTTATTATACTTACCTCGAAGATTTTGCACGATGATGCGGTCTAAATCAAACTGCACTTTTCCTGTAATATCTGTCAACTTTCCTGGTAACGATTGAGATGAAAAGGTAGCATTATTAACAGTGGCAAGTCCATCTATGATCGGCTGTTGCCTTGTACCCCGTACCATCAGGTTTATTTCTCCCTCACCTTTTTCAAAGGCTACCTGGTTGGTTAACAGGTTTAAGACTGCCAATCCTTCATTTTGCACTTTCATCTCCAGACTAATATTATCCTTGTCTGGTTTTACGGTAGCAAAAGGTAACTGATATGGTATACTACCGGCAATCTTAACAGGTTCTGAACCAGAAACCACAACGTGACTGCCAAAGTCCAAGCGACCATTGGCATAGTTGAAACTCGCAATTGCTGAGTCTACTGCCTTTTGATTCAGAGTCCCTTGTGCGATTTGCAATTCTCCCCTTGCCTGTGGATTTTGAATGCTCCCTGCTAACGCTGCTGTGCCGTTAAGATTACCAGTTATACCAACTGGCATTTTGACAAAATTATTCAGCACTTGTACGGGGAAGTTGATCACTCGCAATTGACCAGATTGTTCACTACCGCCAATATTACCTGTTAAGGCGATCAGCCGGTTCCCAGACTCAATTCGCAAAGGTAAAAATCTGAGAACACCGTTTTCAAATCTGCCTTGAGCAATCACTTGGTCTGCTTTATACAACTGCTCTAGTTTATCTCCCCGGCCCCAAACAAAGTTTTGACCGTTTAAATTAAAGCTGACATCCAGTCCGTTCGCAGCAGCAGTATCTATGGAGACTTCACCATTGAAAGTTCCTTTTAAATCTTCTAAATCTGGTATGCGAGAAGCATCGCGACGCTGTTGTTTGTGTTGTGCGAACTGGGATTCAATTTCAGCAAAGCGGTTAAGTTGGGTTAACAAAGGCTGATTATTTGCAAGCCCGACTGACTGAATAGAACTCAAATCCGCTGCTTTGCCATAGTTTGGTTCAGACAAACCGCGTTGGACATCTTGGAATTCGTATATCTGTAGCGCACTCAAGATATCTTGCACCTCACCCTGAGTCACGTTAAGTTTACCTTTGATTTGCGGACCTTTGGGAGTTTGGGTGAAAGTCCCAGCCATGGCGTAACGACTAAGACCTTTGACAAATTCACCATTTGTGATGGTAGCTTGACCATCACCATAACTGAACTGTGCATTCAGGCGATCGCCTTTTATCCTACCAACTTGAGGCTTCTCAATAGCAACATCCCCCTGTGTCGCGAATGTCTTTTGATTAACTTGAAAATCCCCAGTCAAAACTCCTGCAATTGTACCTTTACCAAGATGACTGTTAGCAGGCGGGGTAAGATTTAATATCGCTAAGGGGAAATTGTCTACTTTCACTGCCAAATTATCCCCTTGACTTTGACCGCTGGCTAATGAATCTTGCCACCGCACTAAGAAAGAGTTGGGGCGATTGTTTGCATCTGTGTTCACAGTAATGCGATCGCGTTTACCTGTGACATCTAAATTTAAACCCTGTCCCTGTCCCGACTGAATATTCCCAGTTAAAACCGACTCAAAAGGCAATTGATTCACCACCAAGTCGCGTAACCTGAGTTCTCCTTGTATATTTGGTGCTGGTAGTGTGCCGTTGATTCTCCCACCAAAATCGGCTTTACCGGTTAAGCCTACACTCTTGGATAAGGGTATTGGCAACTTTTGCAGATTCAAATTTTGTGCCTGAACGTTCAAATTGAATTCAGTAATTTCTGCTATACGTTCCCCACTAGATTTGGCTAAAATGTAACCATTAGCATTCAAATCCGGGGAAGTGGCTCGCTCAATGTTCAGCTTTTGTCCATCCCAACCAACAGCTGCTGTGAGTGGTTGCTCAATACCACCAAGACCTTGAGAAAACTGTACCTGACCAGAGGCACGCACGTTAGATATCTTGAAAGCTCCCACGGTGCCTGCGACTTGCAGCTTACCACCGAACTGCCCCCGCAGCTGCTGCGACAACCGTTTTAATTCCACACCAGAAGCATCAACCACAGCCTGATAGCGACCATCTGCCACTTGAATACTGGAAGCAGTCACAGTGCCATTTGCGACATTTAGTCGCGCCTGACCTGTCGCTTTTATCGCTTGTGGCTGAGACGAATTAATGAGACCAGCAACATTGAATTGACCACTTAAATTACCGTTCAACTGCGGTGATACTTGTGTCAAACGCTGCAATGGTACGTTATTTGCTTGAAGTTGCATTTGATAACGACCGTTAGCAAGTTCAATGTTAGAGGCGCTGACTGTGTTACTTCCAAAATTCACACGTGCTTGTCCTGTCGCTGTCACAGCTTCTGGTTTGAAAGATTCAACTGAACCAGCAACGTTGAACTGTCCGGTTAATTTTCCCTGAAATTGTGATGGTGATTGTGCTAACTGTTTCAAATCAACGTCATTAGCGTTAAGTTGTGCTTTGTACAAACCCTCTGCCACTTGGATTTTAGAAGCTGTAATTGCGCCACCCGCAACTAATAGCCGTCCTTCGCCCGTCGCATGCAATGTTTTGAGGTTGAAAGCGTTTGTGTTTCCTGAAACTTGGAACTTACCCGCTAATGGTCCTTGTAAACTTGGAGGCGCTTGTTTTAGTAAGCGTCCCAACTGTACACCATTTGCAATTAATTGAGCAGAAAAGCTTTCCTCACCAAATTGAATGTTAGAAATGGCAACTGTGCCACCTGCAAGTTGAACTTTTGTGTTATCTGTGGTGCGAATCGTGGCAACTTTGAATGGGGCTGAGGTTCCTGATAAGATCAGACGACCGTTGAACCGTGCGTCATCAACAGAGACGTTTTGTACTTGGCTGGGGTTGACAAAACGCTGCACTTGTAGTTGTGAGGTATCGGCGATCGCCTCCCAACGCTGATTAGCCCAATTGCCAGCAATTTGCACTTTACCACCAGCAACATTAAGATCAACATTCCGGAAAGAAACAGATTTGTCTGGGGCGATGATAGTTTCTCCGCTTCCGGGGTAGGTTGCTTGGGGTGCTTGCCATTGTACTGTTGTCTGAACCTTGTTATCACTGCCAATCATCTGGGCTGTACCTGAGACAGTACCAATTTGAAATGCAGGTTTTGCGTCATAAACAGAGGCTATCGCATCTCCCGGAACGTTCTTTGCTGTGACGTTAAAGTTGATTTGAGGAATTTTGTTAACAAATTGAACTTTACCAGCGCCTGTGATTTCACCACCGACTGCGGCTTTACCCTGAATATTTTTAAAAGTTATGACAGAAGCAACAGGAGAAAACTCAAACTGTGTGCTGACAGTATTAAAATCGACTTTATCAATTTTTGCTGTTTTGATGGTAGCGACTGTGCCAGAGAGAATTGGATTGGTAGTTGGTCCAACAAGCTGTAAGTTTGCCTTAACTTCCCCAATTGTCGGTACTGGCAATTTTACCTTGAGAGTTTCGCGGGCATCTGCTACATTCACCGAATTCACACGTGCAACCAGGTTGTAGCCTGCTTTTCGGTCAATGGTACCGCTACTTACCAAGGGGATTTTGCCATAACCCGCAGAGACATTCTCTAACTGCATTTCGGTTTTTTCAAACCGCAGGTGACCTTGAGAATTCGTAAATGGTTGTGGCATTCGGGGAACTTGAAGTTGAACCCCTTGCAAAGTAGCATTACCGAAAATGAGCGGGTTTTGCTGTTTTTGTTTGAGTTGAATGTTGAGAATTTTCAGATCACCCTCAACTCGACCTGCTTGAAATTGTATGGGTAACTTAACGATGCGAGAAATCTCAGTAGCAAGCAAGTTTTGCCCACGCAGGGACTCTAAATTAATTTCTTGTGTCTTTGGACGAAGGTCTCCCTGTATGGAAACGTTACCACCATTATTTGATTCTCCACCCAAATCAAATTTTATTAGTTTGTAGTTTTCTAATAGCTCTGCAGTTCCGTTGATTTGTGAGAATGCTACGGAGGAGGGAGGGAGTGTTACCGTTTGCGCAGCACCTCCTGCGGGGCTAGGGAGCCGTAGGCTGGGAGAGAGGGAAGGAGGGAGAGCTTCTTTACCTTTCTCACTGTTGTTTTCTCTGGTTTGTTGTACCCCAAGTTCCTCTACTTTCCTCTCCTGCGGTACCAAGATCAGCTTGGCATTGCGAAATCGCAGTTTGTCTAAATTTGTTTTAATCGGTCCTTTTTGAGGTGAGGGGATTATTTTTGTGGTTAGCCAGCGCCCTTGTTGATCTTGTTTAATGTAAACATCTGGGTTGACTAAGGTGACGTCTAGGTTGAGCTTTCGCTTAAACAACAACTGTAATGGATCAAAACCTACCTCCACACCCTCGACTGTAACTTTATCTGGATCTATAGATGTTGCTGGGATGGCTGAAGCTCCAAATTTCACTCCTGTAAGCGATAGTTGCTTGACCTGTCCCAGTTCTACTGGACGGTTCAGTGTAGTGGTAAGATTGCTTTGCGCCAGTGGCACTAATTCTTTATGAATCAAATTCCACAGTCGCCAAGTACTGCCGAGAATTCCAATAAACAAAATTCCGCCCAAGGCAATGCCACTACGATTTAAAATCAGCAGCCATTGATACTTTTTATAAAAATGGAGGGATTGGGAGTGATCATCTGGATTAAAAGCTTTGGTCATGTCGTCTCTCACTACTGACTAACCGAAACAGTCTTGAGCGCCGAGTGTAAATTCTGAAAGTGTTATCAGTTTACATTCTTTGAGAGACTCAGCGCTCAGAAAGAGGTTTAAAGCCTATGCTAGTTGCATAATAGTCGCTTTCAGGAAAAACGCCACTTGCACTGAATACTGGTAAACCCAAATCCAGCAGTGGCTCAACGGACAGATGCGCGACTGTCAGGAGACCCGCCCACCGTGAGACAGCGCTATGCAGGAGGGGAGCCAGTGCGTTGCGGTGAGACCACTGCTGCAGGAGGGTTTCCCGACCTAGGCATCTGGCGTAAGCGCAAAGCGCACGCTGCGCGTTC
>NZ_CAWPKW010000104.1:0-11579 GCF_963888615.1 Brasilonema octagenarum UFV-OR1
GTATCTCCGTAGGAGACGCTGCGCGAACGCTCTTAGCGTGCGCTTGCGCTTACGCAGTAGCCTGGCTGTCGGGAAACCCTCCCGCAGCACTGGTCTCACTAATGACTAAATAATGGTTCCATCTGGAATGACGGCATTTTTTAGCACGACAACGATACCACTTTTGATATGGAAACCTTGATTTTCGCGCTGAGCTTCTTGGACATTATCTTTATTGATAATTTGCACATCAGAACCGATGCGAGCATTTTTATCAATGATGGCACGACGAATTGTGGTGTTCGCACCAATCCCTAAAGGAATTTCCCCACTTTGAGAGTCTGACTGGCGTTCAGCAAATGGTTGATAGTAATCTGCTCCCATGATTAGGGAATCTTGGATAATACAACCAGCTTCAATGCGCGATCGCACTCCCAACACCGAATGTTCAATCCGGCAATTTTTGACAATGCAACCTTCACTAATCATTGATTCTGTGATTTGGCAATCTAAAATTTTACTGGGAGGTAGGTAACGAGATCGAGTATAAATTGGCGCTTCTTCATCGTAAAAGCTAAACGATGGCTGAGGTTGTTTAGTCAGTGCTAAATTAGCATCATAAAATGCCTCAATTGTTCCGATATCTTCCCAGTATCCATCGTATAAGTAGGCTTGAACGTTGTAATTGTTTGCAGCATCGGGAATAATTTCTTTTCCAAAATCTGTCCGTTCTGAAGCTTCATTCAACAGCTTAATCAAAACTTCTTTTTTAAAGACATAAATCCCCATTGAGGCAATGTGGGGCTGTTCTTGAGCCTGTTCTGGAGTCAATCCCAGTACAGTTGTATCAACGCGCATCTCTTTTAGCGCATCACCTTTGGGTTTTTCGCTGAAATTGATTATCCTACCAGACTCATCAATTTTCACTAAGCCAAAGTCAGAGGCGCGACGCTCATCAATTGGTAGTACAGACAGAGTAATATCCGCTTCAGTTTCCCTGTGACGCTGTACGAACTGACGGTAGTCCATGCGGTACAAATGGTCACCCGAAAGAATAAGATATTCATCTACATCCCACTCTTCTATCAACCACAAGTACTTGCGAACCGCATCAGCTGTACCTTGGAACCAGTTGAGGCTATCTGGGGTTTGCTGTGCAGCTAGAACTTCTACAAAACCCTCCGTAAAGCCAGCAAAGCTGTAAGTACGAGCGATGTGACGGTTCAGCGAAGCTGAGTTGAATTGCGTCAGAACATAGATTTTATATATTTCTGAGTTTATACAGTTACTGACTGGAATATCGATCAAACGATATTTTCCAGCCACTGGTACGGCTGGTTTAGCCCGTAACTTAGTGAGTGGATAAAGGCGGGTACCTGCACCCCCTCCAAGGATTATTGCCAAAACTTTTTTCACAAGATTTCTCCTGACTGCCTTTCAACTCTCACCTACAGTTTAGGGCTAGCTGAGACCACTGATAAAGGGGGGGAGGCTAGATTATGGTATTGCTCATGACAAATTTTCATATGACCAATAATTTGTTATGTTAGTCACTTGACTTTTTTGTAGAAATACTAAATTTCAAAATCTACTATGTAGGTTCGGGGAATGTAGGCGAATGGGCAACCCCAGACTTTTGTAGTGTTCACGCGGCTTCCCATAGGGTAGGGTTGGGTAGCACAAGTGCGTCAACTGCCGTTCATTAGTAAGGGTTTTAGGCGTTTTTAGATTTCTAATGGTAGTTTTGTTTATTTCTTTACCTATCTACATACTTGTTGAGATTCCTGGGAAACTTCAAAAAATCAATTCAATTCTGTAGCCAATCATTAATTCTCGAAAATATCACTTGTAATATTTAAACTTTTTTTAGTTGTTAATCTAAATATTATTTAATTAGCGCTCATTCCAATTTCTATTCATTAAGTAGCATACTTTATAGCGTATTGTCTCACTAACAGGGATGCAGTCATCTGTTGTGGGAACAATGGTTGCCTATAAATTTTCACCTCAAATGCTAATTATAGGGAATTTGTGCCAAATTCTAACCTGTCAAATCTTGGGAATCTCTGCAAATAAACATCCTAAACGATCACAGGAGAAAAAATTCGCTGCCTGCGGCACGCTGCTAACACATTCAAACCCAGAGGAGCTTTTGTTATGGCAAAAATGGCTATTTTCTATGGCAGTACTTCCGGTATCACTGAATCAATCGCCACGAAACTACACGAGCATTTTGGTGAGGATCTTTGTGATCTTTACAGCATGGAAGAAGATTTTGAAAGCGTCGATCAAATGCTTGAGTACGATTATTTGCTCTTTGGTTGTTCTACCTGGGGTTCAGGGGAAGTCCAAAATGATTGGCGCGATCCTATATTCGAGATGTCAATCGAAAAACCGGACTTTACAGGCAAAACGATTGCTTTATTCGGTGCGGGTGATTGTGTAACTCACGGAGAACAGTTTGTTAGCGCCTTGGGTACTTTATATAACCACTTCAAAGAATTAGGTGCAACTTTAGTTGGTGAGTTCCCTCTAGACGGTTATACTTACGAATATTCCTTTGCTGTACGTGACGATAAATTTGTCGGACTACCTATTGACGAAGTGAATGAGAGCGATAAAACCGATGAACGTATTGCAAGCTGGCTTGAGGTATTGAAACCACATTTTCCTAGCGCATCGTTGGAAACTGCTTAAATGACTCAAAAGTGAAAAGTCTTGACAGCGTATGGTGCGAGCGCGCGTTACTCATAACCTAGAGTCGCAGCTTTCTCTTTAAGTACGCTTCCCCAAAAGCGATGCTGCTTCGGGCAGTTGCGAAGCAGCATCCACTTGTTGTTTTTCACTTACGATTAAACAAGCGCAAATTTTGAGACAGCTTAATATATTGAACCCAAGGCTGCTCTGACAACTGAGAAATTGCGTTTGGTGATAGAGTTGCTGTGAAAACATCCTTTTCAGGAGTTACATCTGCAACACCTAAGTTTTCTAATACAGTAGTTGTATCTGTAGATCTTGCTTGATTTTCAGTATGAATAAAAACTTTTAAACCATGCTCTTGTGAGTTATTAACGTCATTGAGCGCTACTGCAAGGGCGCTATCTAGCTTTTGATAATTCATAAAAACCTTCCAGTAAGTCAACAGGGGCAAGCTTTTTTGCTTGCCCTATTATTAACCTATCAAATTATTAGGTTATTATTACCTATCCTTATACAGACTTAATGCATTTATCTGTACCTCCAACTACAGATTTTGTGCATCAATCAGTCCATAACCCCATTTGCTATCAAAGGTTCCGGCTGGTTTTTTTGGTATGGAACTATTTTTACGTAGCAGCAGTTTAATAGCAGCGGGGTCAAGCTTGGGGTTACGCTGCAACAGCAGTGCGACTAAGCCAGTGACGAAGGGTGCAGCCATACTCGTACCAGCTAACACCATGAATTTGGAATTAATGATCGTTGAGCGATCAGAGTTGGCATTGGAGGAAAGAGTAGAAACAATCATCGCTCCTGGTGCTGCGACATCCGGTTTTTTAGCATCATTCCGCAGAGGTCCTTCACTGCTGAAATCAGAAATTGTATTCAAAGAGAAACCCATTTCTTGGGCTTTATTGTCTATGTCAGTGTACTTATCTTTTGTTGTATAAGCAGCAACTGTAATTGCACTGCTGGCACATCCAGGAGAACCAATTTTCACTGAGTCAGATATACTTTGACCGGTAAATAAGGTGGATCCATCTAATGTCCACACATCCAACCGTACATCTTTGGCTGAAGTGTTTTTGAACCGTAACTGCCAAATTCCACCCTGGACGGGTGGAGTATAATTGCCCTTTCCTTTACCACGAATTTGTACTAAAACGTTATAGTCGCCATTGCCTGGATCACGTTTTGGTGTTGCAACTTGCACTTGCGAATCTTGTAAGGTGTATTCCTTGATATAATTGCCATCAGCAATGACTGGTTGGAAGGGGGTGACGAAACCGTTGGGACTACGCAAGGACACTTCTAATTGACCTGCACTAGAGTACCAACTGTTTAACGTTGCTATGCTGGCTTGATTCAATGGTACGTTGAAGCGCATGGTATGAGTTTTACCAGGAGCAACAATTGCTTGAGCGTGAATGTTATCGTTGCCCTCGTTACCAGCAGCACAGCAAACTATACGTCCAGGACCAGTTACAGAGTCAATAACTTTTGACAGCGAGTCGGTTCCGTCATGAGGGTCAAAGTGTCCCCCCAAACTCATATTAACAACGGCTGGACGTCCTAATTCTCGGGCGACGCGGAAGATGTAGCGGACAGCATCGGCAATGTGACCTTCATCCAAGTCGCTTCTGACGATGAGCAATTCTGCCTCTGGTGCGACACCACCATAGGTCGCATCCATACCAGCAGCAATTCCAGCAACGTGAGTTCCGTGACCGTTTGTATCTTGGGAAATTGTGAGTTGTGAGCCAGTTAATTCTGCCCCATATTTACCTTCTATCACTCCGGAACCAGACAGTGTTTGGTCCCAGATACGTAAAATACGTCCTTTAAAGGCGGGGTGCTTTGGATCAATACCGCTGTCGATAATACCGATAATCACTCCCTTGCCAGTAAGGTTGCTATTTTTCTTTTTAAACTCTGGAATGTGTACTGTGGTTTTGGCAACGTCCATGTGCAGTCTAAGTTTCCGCGATGGCTTGATGCGCTCAATCGCAGGGTCATCAGATAAGGCGTCTAAATTTTGTACGGGTAAGAACGCCGTCCGCACGTGTCCTCTATTTTGGTTGACTTCAATACCGTGTTGTGATAAATGACTCAAGTCTGCATTTTCATCACAGTAGATAAAAACTATGCTACGGGTTGGTTTGAGGTTGTTTTTCGGGGGAACTATACTCAGCATTCTGATCTGGGGAGTTAAAGCTTGCTGTCCTTCCCGTTGATAGTCTTCAAATGCTAATAGCAGTCCGGGAGATAATTTTTCATGTCTCATTTGACGTCTCTTGAATATATTGAAGTTGAATATCTGCAACATTTTAGCAGGACAATCTGAACAATTATGAATTGTGAATAATTTTAGATTTCCCTGATTGTTGAATAAAATTTATGGCAGTTCTCAAGGGGTAAAATACATATTTTTCTGAGCAATAAGGTGTTATATCCAAAGGAAAACGGCTAAAATAATGATTTTTTGGGAAATTATATTTACAGAAATTACCAATTTTCCTAAAATCAAGATTTTTCTTTGCAGAGCTACAGAATCTATTTATTGATGGATTCATTATTCATGATTGACAAATTTTTCAGTGACTTTAAGTAAATACAATTGCAGTGTGAATCTTTACGGAAGAACTTAAAATTTTTTTGGATATTTCATATCAATTGGTATCACACATGTGGAGACGTTGCATGTGAGTAAGCGCGCTCTTGGTAGGGCAACGTCTCTACAAAAGTTACTGTTCTTACAAAGAATCCTATGAAAACTGTATTGTAGTAAAAAATACTTATATGAAATTTGAGTTCAAATGCAGTGCGAGCCTAAAAGCTCGCACTATGTTTACAAAATTGGGATGACCGGCATCCGGGATTTAGGGGAGTAGCAGTTAAAATTTAGTACAAAACTATACTTTCCAGACCTCCTCTCACCTCGACAAAATCCAAATCAAATAACTTAAGTGATGTTATTTGGCAAAAGTTAGAACCAGTCGCGCAAAAGTTTTTCGATTGTCATTAATTATGGTGACATCAAAAAACTCAAAGGTACTCACAAATAAGGCTTTGGGCGTATAGGAGCGCAATTGGTAGAAAATGGATTTGATCGAGATCAGACATTCAAGCTTTACTTTTTTAGTTTTATCGCGGCTAAAGAGTGCATTCCATTCAAAATCAAACATGGAAAATGGAACTATACCCTAGATGTAGGCTTGAGAAACAACCAAGCCACAAGGAAGATTCCAGCTGTAAATAGTTGCGTTAGATCCATAGCAGACAGATAACCATCGGAAAACGAAGCAATACTGCGATCAGTGATTCCAAATAGCCACGACGAGATACCAAACACCCAAATTCCATTTTTTATATTTCCGACAAATTGCTTAGAGTCTGATGAGTGCTGATTTTTCATGATTTTCGACCTTGGTGAAGAATCTGATGGTTAGAGGATGCACCAGCGGCGGATACCAGCCACTAGTAGATTTCAGGTGTTATTTTTCCCCCAGCTGAAAGTTTTTCTGACTCTGGCTGTTGAACTTTATATTTATTTCATAAATTTAACAATTTTTAAGGTACTTGACATAACTGCCAAAAGGTACATATCCTCTTGTTGTGAGGATAACATAATCTAGATGTACTTTTTGTCAATAGGTTTTCAATCCTAAAATGTAAAGATTGATTTATTTTTTGGATAAATAACGTGAAGTACCCACCACCAAGCGGGTGACTTCTGCCTTTGGATACTGATCATTCCTGGGCAGAAATGAGTTAAATCAAGAAAGTGATAGCAATATGTGATATGTCAGCAGTGCGGGAGTCTAAATCCCCATCAGGGGTTGTGATTAACAATTCACCTAATGCACAGCAGTTGCAAAAAACTGCTTTACCGCACTTAGGATTGGTTTGCATTACATTGTCCAAAGAGGTGCGCTTCCGGACAATAACGCGTAAGCGCTACTTAGAACTCCCAGAGAACCAACGTGAAACCGCCCTAAAAGTCATTTATCGGGAGAACTTACAGCGCTTAGATTTGGCGTTAACTTTTTGTGTGCGCAATTCAATACAGCTTTATCGAATGTCCTCTGCTTTATTTGCGATGAGTGACTTGGAGGATGAAGTGGGCGCAACTGTTTTAGAGAATATGAGCGCAGATTTAGCCAAAATCGGGCAAAGGGCAGCAAAATTAGGCATCCGAATGGTATTACACCCGGATCAATACGTTGTGCTCAGTTCTGATTCACCGCAAGTGGTGGCATTAAGTCTTAAAATCTTAGAGCGACACGCTCGCACACTAGCTTTACTAGGTTTACCGCGTTCTTCTTGGTCATTAATGAACATTCATGGTGGCAAATCTCAACGTTCGGATCAACTGGTGGATGTTATTTCTGAATTACCAGAAAACATCAAAAGCCGCTTGACTTTTGAAAATGACGAATACGCCTACAGTTCCAGTGAAATTTTAGAAGTTTGTCAACGAACTGGCATACCATTGGTATTTGATGCTCATCACCATATTTGCCATGAAAGTTTAGACAGTTACGACGATCCAAGTGTTGCCCAAATGTTTTATGCTGCAAGAGAAACTTGGGCTAACCCAGACTGGCAGTTAGTCCACATTTCCAACGGTCAACAAGCTTTCGGTGATAGGAAGCATAGTGATTTTATTAACGCTATGCCCAATGTTTACCGAGAAGCGCCTTGGATAGAAGTCGAAGCAAAAAGCAAGGAAGAGGCGATCGCCCATTTACGTTCTTGGTGGCTGCGTTAAGTTCCCTTCCCTAATCTTGGGTGTCTAAGTGCGGCTTGATCTTGTTTAGCCACTTTTTTGATTCTTCCAAGATTTCCCTTGTTTGCTTCATATGCTCCTGAGAACCCTGGAGATGTTCATTTGTTATTTGTATACGTTCCTGGGAGGACTTCTCTAATTTTTTTGCTCTTTCATTCATAACTCAAATAACTCTTTGATAATAAGCGTGAATTATAAACAATATTTCAACTACTTTACTTTGAGATCATTCCCAAAACTTAATTTTTTATTTTGTTGTTTTTCTAAGCTGAGTCCAATTTTTATTAAATTGAGCGTAGTGAGCTTTGAAGGTAACAAACTGACAACCAAGCTTTATATACCGAGCCTTAAGCTCTTGTGAATCAGTTCTAAGTTTCTTGGAATGAGCTATAATTTCATTAGCAATTTCCTTATTGAAAGTATTTTTTTGAAAAATTATCTTGTCCATCTTGTGCAATTCTTCTGATTGAACTTCTTCATCATTGATCATAGTAAGTCGCTCTACTACTGACTCGCTAGCAGATTTTTCAATTTTAGAAATTGTCTGTTGCTAGTTCTTTACCCTCAAAGAGTGTTGAGTGTTCTTGCAATACACAAATTTTGGTTTGTCGCCTTTAATTCTTGCTCTACCTCTTCGGGTTGCTGCTGTTTGTACTGCAAATGTAGGTTTTGGCTCTCTACCAACTCACACAAAAACTCTGCCTGCTCACGTAAAAACTTTATCTGCTCATAAGCAGCGAAAAATTTTTCATCAGTACAGGCTGTGTGTTGTTCAACTTGGGGCTGTTGCCGCTTTTTCCGCATCGTTTGAATGATATTTGTCTAGAGGAGCGATGTTACATCTAGCTTTGTAATTATATTTACAGAAATATTGAAAAAAAACAATCTTTCTTTTGGCACATGACTAAATTGAGTTTTTCTTGATAATAATATATACTTTTTGAAAAAAAAGTCAGTACAGTTTATGTTTTCTGTTAAGCGTTCCCTAGCTCAACTAGTAAGTATGGCTAGCGGGTACGGTCACGGCTACCGCTGCTCTTGCGTGCGTCTCCTACGGAGATACGCCACGAAGCGCGAACATAAACCAAACCGGATTCCTATAGAAATTATTTCTTTGAGCATAGTGCTGGTAAAACTGGTGTTGAGGAGAACTGCGCTCGTGAACATACAATAGCTAATGAGAAAATAATCTCATGCGTTGCATATTTGCGTGAGATTATAAAAAAGTTATGGCAATAGCAATAGATTTTGGTACAAGCAACACAGTCATCGCTCGCTGGAACCCTGTCACCCAACAACCAGAAACTCTCAATATACCTGGTTTATCCATTCAACAAGGTCTCAATCCCCCACTGATTCCTAGCTTGGTTTATGTTGAAGATGCCTCGAAGGGGCAAGTGTTATTGGGTCAACAAGTGCGCGATCGCGGTCTTGATTTAAAAAATGACCCGCGATTTTTCCGCAGCTTTAAACGCGGTATTGGTGCAGACATCCAAGGTTTCTTACCAGAGTTGGATGGACAAATGATCACCTTTGAGCGGGTGGGGCAATTGTTCCTCTCTCAAATCATTGAGCAATTGGCACCACTGCAAGGGGGAATAGATTCTCTGGTGTTAACAGTACCTGTAGACAGCTTTGAGGCTTATCGCCACTGGCTGGGACAAGTTTGCCAAACCCTAAACGTCGAACAGGTGCGGATGCTGGATGAACCGACAGCAGCAGCTTTGGGTTATGGTATGGTAGACCAAGAAATTCTCTTGGTAATTGACTTTGGCGGCGGAACGTTGGATTTATCTTTGGTGCGGCTAGATCAAACCGTGCAAAGAACTCAAAAACCCGTAGGATTTCTTCTCAAGTGGGGTAACAAGTCCTTAGCCGAAGACTCAAAGCAAAAGGTAAAAACCGCTCGCGTGTTGGCGAAAGCTGGGCAAAATTTGGGTGGTACTGACATCGATAATTGGCTGGTTGATTACTTTGCCAAAACTCAAGGGTTGGTGGTGAGTCCTCTGACAACACGACTGGCGGAAAGAGTGAAGATTCAACTTTCAAGCCAAACCCAAGCAAGCGAAGTTTATTTCAACGATGAGACGTTTGAGAGTTATGAGTTAGATCTCAACCGCGACACTCTAGAAACTATCCTCGCAGAACACGCATTTTTTGAACGACTTGATGAGTCGATGACTTCTCTGTTGCAGCAAGCACGACGCCAAGGGATAGAAGTTTCAGATATTAACGCTGTTTTACTTGTCGGTGGAACTGTACAACTGAGCGCAGTACAAACATGGGTTAAGCAGTATTTTGAACCAGAAAAAATTCGTTGTGAGCGTCCTTTTGAAGCCATTGCTCAAGGCGCTTTACAAGTTGCTCAAGGCGTGGAAGTGAAAGATTTTCTCTACCATAGCTATGGTATCCGTTATTGGGATCGCCGCAACAAATGCCATAGTTGGCATCCTATCGTTAGTGCTGGTCAGCCTTACCCAATGAGTCAAGCAGTAGAATTAGTTTTGGGCGCTTCTATGGAGAGTCAGCCTAGCGTAGAATTAATTATGGGTGAGTTGAGTGCGGATACGGGCGGTACGGAAGTTTATTTTGATGGGGATCGCCTGATTACTCGCACTCCAGCCAGCTGTCAAACAAACGTCAAACCCCTTAACGATAAAGATGGGGCAAGATCAATTGCTCAACTGACACCACCAGGATTTCCGGGGAGCGATCGCATCAAAGTCGGCTTTCAAGTTGATGAACAACGCTTTTTGCGAATCACAGTTGAGGACTTGTTGACAAGTGAAACGCTGTTGGAAAATCAAGTTGTGGCGCAGTTGAGTTAAAACAGGAAACAGGGAACGCTTAACAGGGAAACTGAATAAACATGGCTTGTAGTAAGCTTTTGATACCAAGTTCTGGCTCAATTACCTCTATCCCCTCTCCTTAATAAGGAGAGGGGTGCCCGTGAGGGCGGGGTGAGGTGAGACCAGTGCTGCAGGAGGGTCTCCCTCCGTAGGCATCTGGCGAACCCGGAGGGTATCAACGCTTACTACAAAACATTCCCTACCTTTGCACCACGACAGGCGTTCCTATCGATGCCCAGTTAAACAGCAATTTAGCGTTTTTGGGAGCTATATTTGTACAGCCATGACTTACTGGTGTTCCAAATTTTTTATGCCAGTAAGCACCATGAATTCCATAACTTCCGCTGTAATACATAGTATAGGGAACGTTGGGAATATCATAGTCCTCACCCTGCATTCGAGCAGACTTCTGCTTGGATTGAATTTTAAAAACACCAGTAGGAGTCGGGGTAGATTTCTTACCTGTAGAAATAATAAATGTATAAACAGGTTTGTCACCTTCCCAAGCTGTTAAGCGTTGGTTTGAAAGCTTAATTTGAATCCAACGCTGTTCGGATTGTCGTAGCGCTAGTATTTGTTGTTTAACCGTCTGGCTTTTTGATTGCGCCCAAACTTCACCTGAAGGTTGACTAACAACACTCAACGTCAGTGCAGCACCAACAAGAAATACTTTCAAGGAACGCGCCCAGCCAGGATAATTCAGGCTTTTCATGGCATATATACTCAAATGACAATATAATTTAGGGAAAGTCTTTAGCTTCCTTCTAAATTCTCCATCTGATTTCATCGTAAACCAACTACAAATTTGATTTTCTATCTGTTGGGCGATGGTGCAGAGGGGAGAACGCTGTGCACCATCGCCCAACGGCAAATCTCGTTGCGCTGGTGCTACCAAACTTGCTAAATAAGGATAAAAGTATAGGTACAGAACACTAAGAGGATGTTTGAAAAGTCGGTGAGGCAGTAAAAAAAGCTATCAAGGCATAAGCTGTAAATACGTAATAAAAGACTTCTACCCAATTTCTTTGAGAATAGGTATTCACTATAAGTATTTAATATCTGAATTTCTTCTTTGATTTATCTTCATTATTCAAACAGGACAATTTGCTCTATTCTAGATAGTTTGATTTAATTTCCCAATATTATTAACAATTAAGATGGGTTCGCCCTGGAAGGGGAATGAACCTTTACTTTTTCCCCTATAGATTGGCCGGGACGATTTTAGATTTTAAATTTTAGATTTTAGATTGGGGGTTGGTCGGTAC
>NZ_CAWPKW010000105.1:0-640 GCF_963888615.1 Brasilonema octagenarum UFV-OR1
TCCACCCATCGCAAGGTAAGAAAATATTTCTGTATTCGCTCTGTTTTCATCTATTTTTCTCTGAACTCGTTCAGAGAAGCTCCAACTGCCTTGAATTTCATCAGCAAATCTAATGTTTTCAACTGCATCACTTTGATCGAGAGTTGTTATAAAGTACCTAACGTCACCAAACTCACCACTGATTGCTTTATATTCAATAGTCTCTGGAGATTGATTATCTAATTCCATTTTTAACTCCTTTGTGTATTAAACTTAGGTTGACATAGTTGAATTAATAAACTTTCCAACTCTCTATAAATGTTTTTCGGGCAAGGGAAACAAACGAATAAAAATTCATCATTTGGTCTTGAGTTTCCGTACTTTGAGAAAAAACCATCGTCTCGCTCTAAATGCTGAATAAATCTATGTCTTAAGTTGTTTGCAGTCCCAATGTAATCTGGGCGTTGGAGAATGCTACATGAGATGAGGAGATTTTTTAACATTCTTCGTTCTTTAGGGTGAGAAACAGCTTTGAGAAATTGCTCCATTTTTTCAGACAAACCAACTGACTCACCACAAGTATCGACAATGAACTTACTTCTATTATCTTTCTCAGAAAACTTTGTTTTAAATACCGTATTTTTTATGCGAGTATCTATAT
>NZ_CAWPKW010000106.1:0-11441 GCF_963888615.1 Brasilonema octagenarum UFV-OR1
GCTTGAATCGGCGCTAAAATCTTTCCCTCTCCTTTATAAGGAGAGGGATGCCCGATAGGGCAGGGTGAGGTTTCTAGTAAGTTTTAAGTCATTCGATGACCTGTCTATCGTGTAAAAAGTTTGATGAAATCTCAATCAAAAGACAAATTTTTAACTTTCGCCGTAACTATCCTGTTGATGCTGTGCTGCATCCTGCTTGCTCCTATAAGCACAGCAAGTGCATCTCCATCTTCCACAGTTTACCAACAACGGCTCATTCACAGTCCCGATGGTATTGGTAAATTTTACATGAATCGAGAAATAGCCAAAGTTATGGGACATACAGGAGCATCTTGGTTAGAACGACCAAGTCGAGAGGCTGAAGAACAACCAAGCAAAATCGTTAGCGCCCTTAACTTGAAACCCGACGATGTTGTGGCAGATATTGGTGCTGGAACAGGTTACATGAGCTTTCGTATTGCTCGCGTTTTAACAAAAGGAAAAGTCCTGGCTGTGGATATTCAGCCAGAAATGCTGGATATTATTAAGTTCTTGAAGAAAGAGAAAAATATCACCAATGTTCAACCTGTCTTGGCAACTCTGACTAACCCCAATCTACCAGCAGAAAGTGTTGACTTGGCTTTGATGGTGGATGCTTATCACGAGTTTGAGTACCCACGAGAAATCATCGAAGGAATTATCCGGGGGCTAAAACCCGGTGGTAGGATAGTACTGGTTGAATATCGAGGTGAAAATCCCTTTATTCTGATTAAAGCTTTGCATAAAATGACTCAAAAACAAGTACGAAAAGAAATGCAAGCTGTTGGTTTGGTTTGGCGGGAAACTAAAAACTTGTTACCCCAACAACATTTGATGATATTTGAAAAACCCTCTGTGTGAGGAGACATTGCGCGGATGGGTAGGTGTTTGAAAAGTCATGAGCAATTTTGCGGCTCAAAGGCTTATCAGTTCTGAGTTTGAGAGTTTTTTCCAAAAAAAATCATCCGCGCAAGCTCTAGTAGACCTTAATCACTAAAAACGAGGGTGGTAAATTGCCAGTCGATTTTGGTTTGTGCGTTGTTTCGGTGGGTGTTCCACGCAAGTAATTCGGCTTGGAGTATTGCCAGATCAGGGAATGAAACTGTAACTTAATTTATGGACAAAGCTACCCATAATTACTCATTTTTGGGTAGCTTTTCTCGTGCCATACGTTCAATGACATCACTTAAGCTGCCTGCTTGCATTTCATTCTGTTTTTGCTTTAACCATTTTACGTACCTCGTACACCGTAGTTCCGACACCAGAACACAATTTTGTTTATCTCTGGTTGCCTTTATGGTTAAATAGTATGTCTACCAGATGTTTTAGATTTGATGGTGGGATAAAAATCGGAGGCTAATATGTCAAAAGTATCACAAGACAAGCGAGTGGTCGTTGTTGGTGCTGGTTGGGCGGGTTTAGGCGCAACTGTAACCCTCGCAAAACAAGGGTACCAGGTGACACTATTAGAGGCTGGTTCTTATCCCGGTGGATTGGTTGCGGGTTGGAAAACATCTGCAGGACGTTCTGTAGAAGCGGGTATTCATGGCTTCTGGTATCCTTACAGAAATATCTTTTCTTTGATGAATGAACTGGGAATTAGTCCCTTTACAAGTTGGACTCGTTCATCGCAATATTCTCCAGCAGGGTTAGAAGTTGAATCACCGATTTTTCAGGACTTACCGCAACTCCCAACTCCTCTGGGAACTTTCCTTTATACACAGTTTAAACGTTTGCCACTCGTTGATCGCCTCAGCGCTCTGCCTTTGCTTTACGCGATTATTGATTTTGATAATTCTGATCAAGCTTGGCGGCGTTATGACTTTATCACTGCCCGTGAATTGTTTAAAGATTTTGGTGTTTCTGCACGACTCTACCACGAATCTTTTGAACCAATGTTATTGGTGGGCTTGTTTGCTCCTGGAGAACAGTGTTCGGCTGCAGCAGCTATAGGAATGCTTTACTATTTTATCTTGGCACATCAACCAGATTTTGATGTGGTTTGGTGCCGGGGAACTGTAGGAGAACAAATCTTCCGCCCTTGGGTAGAACGGATTGAAAAATCTGGGGCAAAAGTATTAGCAAATCGTCGAGTCAGTGACTTAATTGTTGATGACAATAATCAAGTCACAGGAGTTGTTTGCAATGATGAAGTCTTTGATGCTGATGCACTCGTTTTTGCTGTTGGTATCAGTGGGATGAAAAAGATTTTATCAAGTAGCCCCAGTTTACAAAAACGTGATGAATTTCGCAATCTCAGCAATCTAGGAGCGATTGATGTTTTAGCAACTCGGCTATGGTTTGACCGTAAGATTTCTATTAAACGTCCTTCTAATGCTTGCTTTGGGTTTGATAGAACAACGGGTTGGACATTTTTTGATTTGAACGCGTTGCATGATGAATACCGTAACGAACCGGGTACAGTTGTTGAAGCTGATTTTTATCATGCTAATCAATTTCTTTCTTTAGAAGATGACGAAATTATTCCGATAGTTCACCGTTATTTAGCAAATTGTGTGCCACAATTCCGTCAAGCCAAAGTTATTGATAGCAGCGTAATTCGTCTACCGCAGGCAGTATCTCACTTTGCTCCTGGTAGTTATCGTTATATGTTACCAGCGAAAACAAGTTTTAAAAATGTTTTTATGAGTGGTGATTGGATTGTAAACCGCCACGGTTCTTGGTCCCAAGAAAAGGCTTACGTCACAGGTTTAGAAGCAGCAAATTTAGTGATTTCCTATTTTGGAGAAGGTGCACCAGCCAATATTCTACCTGTGCAAGCGGATGAGCCACACATTCAATTGGCAAGAACTGTTAACAAAAGTGTACGTCAAATTGGTAAATCTATTTTGCCGGAATTTTGGTTACCGTAAGTTACACTCACCCGTCAGGAGAGTGTAGGAGTATAAGGGTGTAGGGGGAACCCCTGCCCCTCCGGGGAGTTCGATGAAGGGCTAGCCACGCAAACGTCCCGCTGCGCTAACAAAGCAGGGCTAGCGAGTCCCCTACGCCCAAACGCGCGTTATGGGCGCAGTACTCTTGAGGCAAATACGATAGATTGTTGTTTTAGTAACGCCACCAAGTTTTTTGCACGTGACTAAGAATAGCCATAGCGATCGCCGCAAGCAGCAACAGCCAAATCACTCCTCCTGGAAGAAAAGTGAGAATACCAAAACCCCGCAGAACCCAAACAGCGATCGCAATACCAAGAAAAGCCCCGAAACCCTGGTTTAATTTACGATTTAATTTAGACGAACTCATCTTATTTCCCTTAAACTCAACAATCACTGCATTTTATATGTAGTAACAATCCTAGTCATTAAATCTGAAAGCTGCAAAGAAAAATCACACCAGAGATGGATGCACTTAAAGCGATCATTTTATTCTGAAGCAATTCTATAAAAATCTACTCTATAGCAGTTGCCAGGTAGATTAGGACGTGAACTAATGAGAAAATACGCACAGCACGAGACTTTCAAGCCTGTTCCCTGTTCCCTGTTCCCTGTTCCCTGTTCCCTGTTCCCTACTCTACAATAAGTTCTTGATCTTTACTCACACATCTAAGTATTTTTACTTAAAAAATGACGATTCGCTATTTTGTGAATAAAATTGTCATTGTATGCTGTCAGAAAACACAATATAGTGATAAACCTGACATATGATGAGCGTGAAGTTTTGGTAATAATGACTAGATCATGACTGTTTCCGGAAAACTCTCATATTTTACTGGAGCTAGAATTAATGACTTGGAGTGTATACCAAGTTAGATGTTCACCAGTTGAAACTTATGACGTTGATGTGTTAAGGAGTGACTGAAAAAAGTATGTCTGCATCCTTTACCTCAGATTCGGTTCCTACAAATTCAAGTATGCCTTGGACTCAAGATAAACAAAAATTACTGATGCAAGGTGAAATTCTGGTACAAACGCGATCGCACACAGCTTGGGGTGGTGCTGTCACCGCTTGGATGTATTTGCCCTTAATGCGATCAAATGTTTGGCAACAGATAACAGATTACCCGCGTTGGGTACACTATTTTCCAGATGTGATCAAAAGCGAAGTTTTGCAATCTGGTGAAATGAAACGTCTGTATCAATCGGCACAAAAAACATTTTTCTTTTTCACTGCCCAAGTAGAAATTTACCTTGATGTCGTGGAAGAATTTGGGCAAAAGATACAATTTAAGCTGCAAAAAGGGAATTTTCATGATTTTACAGCCAATTTAGACCTAAAAGATTGTGGTGACGGAACTTTACTAAGCTATACTGTGCAAGCTACGCCTACCATTCCCATACCATCAATTTTCATTCAACAAGCCATGAACTTTGAATTGCCTGCGAATATGCGTAAAATGCGACAAGTTCTTTGTAAGGGTCAGTAAAAGATGTCACAGGCACAAGAAATTTTAGACTTTTGGTTTGGTAGTTCTGGTGAACCAGACTATCCTAAACCAAAGTCTTTTTGGTTCAGTAAAAAACCAGAGTTTGATGAACAACTGCGAATCCGGTTTCTGATAGATTACCAAAAGGCGGCAGCAGGATATCTAGACGACTGGATCGATTCTCCTGATAGTTGTCTAGCATTGATTTTGCTGTTGGATCAGTTTCCCAGAAATGTGTTTCGTGATACTCCCGAAGCCTTTGCTACTGACTGGGAAGCACTCTCAGTCGCTCACCACGCTGTTGCAAAAGGATATGATCACATGTTGGTACCTGTACAACGCTGGTTTATTTACTTGCCTTTTGAACATAGCGAAAATCTGGAGCATCAGAATCAAGCAGTACGACTGTTTCAGCAATTGGGTGATGATCCTGATAGTGTGAGTCCCATTGATTATGCAGTGCGCCATATGCAAGTGATAGAGCGTTTTGGGCGCTTTCCTCATCGCAATAAGATTTTGGGAAGAATTTCAACTCCAGAAGAAAAGGAGTTTTTGAAGCACAAAAGCTCATCCTTTTAAGTTTATCAGTCCTGAGTTGTGAGTTCAGATACATGAGTTTGACACTCTCCGAACTAAGCAAACTTCGCTGACGCTCGTTTACTTACAAAGTTCGGAGATTCTTGAAGACTCCACAAACGAAGTTTCGATGGTGCTGACAAAGACACCCTACTGATTCCATTAACAACTAGTCCTAATTTCATCGCTACTTTACGGACAATGTTTGCGGCTCCATTGCAATCCGCATTTAGTTTGTATCCGTTTGCAGTTCTATAAAGACCGCGTTTTACTCGTTTCCCGGATGGTTGCCACCCTTCGGGTTTTTCGCCGAAAGTAGGTAGCACGTCGTTATCCAAGAAAGATGCTTTAGATGTATAACTTTCTTCTGTTTCCGTCAACTCAATTTTGTAGTATTCACATAATTGAGCAATCCTATCCTTAAGACGGGATGTAGGAATTTGTACAAAAGTCTGGTTAGTTTTGCGTCCAAGGTTAATTTCTTGACGCTGCCGTTTATTCCAACCAAAGACAACTCTACCAATCTTGTTTTTTAGGCAATGCCTAATAACTTTGCGTGCGGCTTTGTTTATCCCATCTCGCATTTGGCGATTTCGCTTTTCCGTTATGTGCGCCAGTTGCTTAGACCAAAAGCCTTGAGGTTTGTCTTTTTTCAGCGTGGATACTCGTTTATTGTAGTTTTGATTCATTGATTTTAAATGTCTGCCATCAATGATAAAACTAGTTCCAATATTGGAAACGCAAGTTAGCCAATTATTAATACCTGGATCAACTCCTAACACTTTTACTTTGTCAAGCGTCGGTTGTTCCGTATCAGGCATTTTGTACACAAACTCAGCATAAAAGCATTGGTTGCGAGGTAGGATGCGAATTTCCCTAATCTCGCTGTACTTTAGATTTGAGGGCATTGGCAGGTAGAAAGCGTCCAACCCAAACCAAATTTTTACCTTGCTACCTAGCGGGAACCGCAATAAACCATCTTTGAGCTTAACGTCAGCGCGAGGAAAAGTAGCTAATGCTAGACCGTTTTTGCGGTAACCAGGTAACTTTGGTCGTTGCTCCACAGCACCTTTGTTAACTGCTTTGAGCAAGCCCAAGTAAGACTTAAAAGATTCGGCGATCGTGGTTAAACATTGTTGAGCAACGTGAGAGTACAGTGCTTGAAAATGAGGATTGGTTTTTAATAACTTGTGCAAATCAAACTTACTAAGTATCTTGCCAGTCTTAAAATAAAGCTGCCTTGCGTAGTACGTCCCGCAATTACCTAGTTTTGCCGATTCTGAGCAAACAAACTGTAAAACGCCTTCTAGACTTTTATCTGTTTTTATCAATACTTGCTGGCATCCAAACACTTAACCCTCTTTGTTGTTCTCTCAAAACATAACGACAATAGCATACTAAAATGGAAATGTGTTGGTATTTTAGAAGAAAACAACAAAATATATGCTAAAGGCTTCTGAGTATAAAAGCGGGAACCATAACAAGTACTTGTTAAACTTGCATTACGTCTGGTGTCCTAAACGCCGTAAAAAAGTGCTGATAGGGGATGTTGCCAGGCGTGCCAAAGAAATTTTTTACATACTTGCCAACGAAAAGGGATGGGATATTTTAGCTTTGGAAGTTGCCCCAGACCACATACATTTATTTATCGGTGTTACTCCATCCGACGCACCCCATCTGGTCATAAAAGCTTTTAAGGGTCGGTCTAGCTATTACCTTAGAAAAGAATTTCCAGAACTGCTTAAGCTGCCTAGTCTATGGTCTAGGAGTTACTTTGTTAGCAGTGCCGGAAACGTAAGTAGCGAAGTAATTAAAAAGTATATCGAAGATCAGCATCACGGTTAACGGACAAGGCAGTTAAAACTGCCGTTCGCTTCTACTCAGGTCTGAAGACACTGAGCTTGTCAGCTTCTCGGAGTCGGCTTTCTTGTCAGCAAAGAAACAAAGCTCATAATTTCTCATTTATAATGTATAATTAAGAATTAATCTATCTTAAAACTCGATAATCAACTATATTAGATACCATGACCGTTGTTAACGTCGTAGAATTTATTTGGGCACTTTCCGCTGTTGGTCTCATTGTTTTGGTTTTGCTGCATAGTCCCAAAGGCGATGGCATAGGAGCCATTGGTGGACAAGCCCAGTTGTTCAGCAGCACAAAGAGTGCAGAAAATACATTAAACCGAGTGACTTGGGCACTCACAGCCATTTTTCTTGGTTTAACTGTGGTTTTAAGTGCTGGTTGGCTCCTCCCTAAATAACATGAAAATATGGGGAGGTTGATTAAATAGCCAAATACTTTACTAGACTTTTTCATAATTAGTCAGAAAAAGAAGTTTGACATATTTGTAGCTTTCTGATACTTTGGTGACAGTGCTGAAAACCAAAGCCCAAAATCATCTGGTTTGTAAACCACAGCTCACTTCAAAACTAGCAAGCCTGTAAAAAGGTCGAACGGGATACCACGATTCGTTAAATTAGCTGAAAATAACGGTTGAACAATGGCTAAAAGCTTCAAAAAGTTGTTTCTTTGAAAAATAGGGTGGGCTACACCCGAATTTAGGCTTGTGGGACGGCAGGTGCTACAACGGGGGGAACCCCCGCAACGCACTGCCTCACAGGTTGGAGCCGGCTCCCTTGGTAGAAGCAAGAAGCAAACCCTCTAAAGGAAACTTTAGTTGAATGGCGATCTTTAAATAAGTTTGGTCAAGTTTTGTATAGCAGACAAACCCAAAAACTCATATTGAGTACTCCCAAAAGTACTATTAGAACTACCATTACAAAAACTGTAGTCTTGCAGCGCTTGATTGTCTCACTAGCATTAGCTATTGGTACAGCGCTGCTTATTATTTTGACCAGTTTCCAATCCAGCGCCATCCTTGTTACCTCTGCCTCACCTCCCCTCAAGCCTCATCCACTACCACCAACACTGACGCAGTGGCAAGATAGCACTAACAGCGGTGACTACTTTTCTCAAGTTAGTCCAACCCAAGTTGGTTATCTCGTTTGGTCGCAGTTTCCCATTCGGGTTTATGTAGAATCAACCCAAGCAGTTAATAGTAAACAGGCAGAAGATTGGGTGAAAACCGTTTCACAAGCAGTTCAGGAGTGGAGTGTTTATTTGCCTTTGGCGATCGTTGAACAACCCAAAGACGCAGACATTACTATTGTGCGAAAAACTCCACCATTGCAAACTTCTCCTGGTAGTAAAATACTGCGTGCGCGTTCTGCTCAAACGACTTATGAAATGTACGTTAGCAAAAATAATCTTTTATCTCACCGCTTCAGGATTTTGTTGAGTCCTAGCCAAACAGGACAGTATCTCCTTGCAGCCACTCGCCACGAATTTGGTCATGCATTAGGAATATGGGGACATAGTCCGCTGCCAAGCGATGCTTTATACTTTTCTCAGGTTCGCAACTCGCCGCCGATTTCTGCTAGAGATGTGAATACCTTAAAGCTGGTTTATGAACAGCCAACGAGTTTGGGATGGTCTGTAGGAACTTTCTCAGTAAAAAACAGCCACGAAACATAGATTATTTGTTAAGGGTTCTGGTGAAAATCATCCTTTGGATATAGTCCACATCAGCAAGAACCGCACTTTTACCTATCGTTTCTATGGAAAGCAATACATACACAATGGTTTTCGGTTGTCACACTTGTCAATACCCCCTGACCTGAATCGTTACGATAATTTAAGAATAAGGAACTTGTCACGCATTCTATTGTCTGGTTATTCATCCGACACTATATGCCTAATAACATGCTTTCAAAGAACAGGTCAGGTGTATGGCTATACTCGGATAAACTAACTAAATCCTTGCCTAAGATAGATGTTTAATCTCCTCTTAAAAAGCTATATAAAATTATAGAAAGAATGTTTTGCAGTGATTCTCCTTTTCTAACATGAAAAGTTTATTGCAGTATCCTTGAGCGCATTTTTAACTCATCAACGCCTACGTATTTCAAAACAATTTGATTTTTTATGAGTTGCGTTATTGAGGTCTAAGTTTGAAAAAGAACTTGTTCAGTAGTTGATTCAAGTGCAATCTATCAACTGAATCTCATGACTTCTGAGGATTTTTCGGTAGGCGAGATAAGTGTCATCTTTTTTGTGAGGAGTGAAAAAAGTTATGTATATCTCAAAGCGTTTGTCAACAGTCAGCAGCGCATTGATAACGTTAGGAATAATTACTGCTACAGCTAGTCCTACATTAGTTTCTGCTCAAATACCTCAAGAAATAACTCCATCGACAACTCCATCGACAACTCCATCGACAACTCCATCGACGACTCCATCGACGACTCCATCAACAACTCCAACAACGAGTAACTTTCCTGATGTTGCGGCAGATTACTGGGCACAACCATTTATTCAAGCTTTAGCTGCAAGAAACGTAATAACCGGTTTTCCTGATGGTACTTATAGACCGGATCAACCTGTGACTCGTGCTGAATTTGCAGCAATGATTCAAAAAGCTTTCAACAAAAGCCCAGTTCGGCAGTCAACTCCTGGTGGATTTAAAGATGTTCCTTCTACCTATTGGGGGGCTACTGCAATTACTCAAGCCTACGAAAGCGGATTTTTATCAGGGTATCCAGGGAACGTGTTTAGACCAAATCAGCAGATTCCTAAGGTGCAGGCGATCGTTGCTTTAACAAGTGGTTTAGGTTTGACTGCTAGTGGTGATGCAAGCAGTAGTCTTGGTACTTATTACACAGATGCTAGTTCTATCCCAAACTATGCTGTGAATAATGTGGCAACTGCAACACAAGATAATCTTGTGGTTAACTATCCAAATGTGAGTACCCTCAATCCACTTGCACCTCTAACTCGTGCAGAAGCTGCAGCACATTTATATCAAGCTTTGGTTAAACTGGGACAGGTGCCACCTCTTGCGAACAATGTCGCAGCTGCTAATTATATTGTTGGTAGAACCACTGCGAGCGCTCCAACAACTAGCACAGATATTGTATCCGTTGCTGCTTCTAGTAATTCTTTTACAATCTTGACTTCTTTATTGAAAACAGCAGGTCTGGCTGATGCTCTACAACAACCAGGTCCTTACACTGTTTTCGCTCCCACCGATGAGGCATTTTCTGCTTTGCCTCAACAAACCTTACAGCAGTTGCAGCAGCCAGAAAATAGAGAAACACTGATTAAAATATTAAGATACCACGTGGTGCCTGGTAGCCTTGGTGCTGATCAACTTAGGGCTGGTAATATCACAACCGCTGAGGGCTTACCCCTAAAGGTTAAAGTCGAAGGTAGTAATCAAATTGCAGTCAATAATGCCAGCGTGACTCAGCCGAACATCCAAGCAAGCAACGGTGTGATTCATGCGGTTAACAGAGTCCTCATACCGTCTAATGTAAGTCTCAAGACACAGAATGGCGGAGGTAGTGGAGATGGTATTACGCCAGGTAGAGCCACTCGTGGTGTCTCTAGCTATATCGGAGTTGGTGGTAATATTGGCTTAGGCGGTGATTCAGCTCTTAGTGATGGGAACTTTGCAGTTTTCAGTAAAATTGGGCTAACACGAAACTTCTCGGTGCGACCTTCAGCAGTGATTGGGGATGATCCGCTCATTCTAGTTCCCATTACCTTCGACCTCACACAACGAGGAATAGGACAAGGATTTAGCATCGCGCCTTATGTAGGTGCTGGTGTTGCGATTGAAACCAGTGATGATGCTGATGTTGGTTTCCTTCTTTCTGGCGGTGTTGATGTGCCATTATCTCGTAGATTTACATTAACAGGTTCTGTGAATGCAGCTTTTCTAAATGAGACTGATGTCGGGCTGATGCTAGGAGTTGGCTACAATTTCTAAGTAACGGAACCCTCCGGGAACGCCCGTCCCCTGGCTACCCTTGAAAACGCGCTTGTGCTACAACGGGGGGAACCCTAGTCGAGCAGTAGCTCCCCTACCAAGAGCGCTGGTCTCACCTCACCCTGCCCTGTCGGGCATCCCTCTCCTTATGAAGGAGAGGGAAATTTTTTTGTAGGTAAAAGCGAGGGTATGACAAAAAACACTTTGTCACAAAATCTTACAAATAATTACTATGAGCCTACAAACCTTATATCAGTACTACTGAGCTATAATTTTACTTGTTTGAAAGTATTCTTCCCAACTTCATACTCGTAAAATACCGAGGATAAAACAAGTGCGCCACCCACTCTTTTTCTTGACTTTAGCCCTTGCAACCGTATTCAGCTTTAGCTACGGTAAGGTAGCTAAAGCACAAATCACTCCTGATAACACGCTGGGCGCAGAGAACTCCCGCGTCACACAGGATGTGATTAAGGGCACCCCTAGCGACAAAATTGATGGGGGCGCAATTCGTCAGGGGAACCTGTTCCACAGTTTTCAGGAATTTAATGTAAACGCTGGTAGAGGAGCTTATTTTTATAATCCGGCAGGGATTGCAAACATACTCACCAGAGTGACTGGGGGTAATGTCTCGA
>NZ_CAWPKW010000107.1:0-11395 GCF_963888615.1 Brasilonema octagenarum UFV-OR1
AGGGTAAAGTGTTAGCTGTCTAATACTTGGTTTATTTACGCCGTGCTGTACTAGGTGGTGACCTCAAAAAGTTTGTCAGTAATTCTAAACTTTTGAAACTACAAAAAGTTAATAAGGTTTTTAAGGTTACTCTTGTTTAAAAGGCGTGAGTGCTGTTGAAACAACTAATCGGGTAATGAGCGATCGCCCGTTCTGCGCTGCCGTGTTCTGGAAGAACAGGCTCCTCCAAAGCTCCACTTTGGGCAACAGGGCGCTAAAACGCAAAGCGCTCCCTATGCCTACGTCACGGCTGCGCCTATCGGGGAAGCGATCGCCATCGCTCTAAATGCTACTGCCATCTCATAAATTGAAGGATTGACTGTAAACTGTACCCATTACCCATCATCCAACTGGCGTTACTATTACTTATTACTAACGGTTATATTGTTTCTATGTAGCTGAGGATAATATTCATTGTATCTTGAGTACTAATTTTATACTGTGCTGCAAGCTTATTGATATTAGCTTCACCAGCAGCATGGGCTTTGATAATTGCCTGAATAATGTTTTGTGGAATATTAATTTCACGAGTTTTAACAACTGGTTCGGGAAAAGTTTGATCAATGAAAATTTCTTTTTTTCTTAGTAAATGTATCTGATGATAGCGTTCGTTTTTGGATATCCACTGACAATTACCTGGAGCAAAGTCTCCTTCTGGCGAGATACGCGATATGACTGTACCATTGGGTGCGAGTCCCATATCTTTTAGAAACTGGGTAAAGTTGTTGCGCCAGGATGCATCAACTTCAATTCCACACCCACCATGATACTTATACTGATGGTGGTTTTTGTTGTAGCAGATGCGCTTGATATGTAACCAGGAGTTATACTCGTGGCTTTTGCAGCGACTGTGAACAGTTTTGATAGTCTTAATGTTTTCCCGTCGCAAGCAACCACAACTTTGTGTCAGCCCTCTTTTTAGGCTATTTTTGCTAATATACTTTTGAGTACCGCAACTGCATTGGGTAAGGAGTAGTAGTTCACCCCTTTTCCCTTTAGCTTCTACATCGGATATAACTGTTAGTCTTCCGAAAGTTGCTCCAGGTGGGATGGATTCTTTTCTTTTGTTACAACCGCAGTTGGTTGACCGACCATTGGTGAGGGTATGACTGTAGACAAGTTTTTGGGTTCCGCAATCACATTGACATAATACTTGCTTTCCTTGCTTGCCTAATACAGTCCAGCTACCAAATTTTTCACTTATATCAATGATTGTTTTGTTTGTCTCCATAACTAATTATAGTTTTTCTATTATCTTTCTTAAAAAAAGTAATGAAAATTCTTAATTAATTTACTTAAATTTTACGTATAGTCTCTCAGAAAAAATTATTTTTTTTGTAATTATATTACTGCTGTAAGAAAGATGGTAGTGTTTTAACGGAATAATTAAATAACTACCACCATTTCTTTACATATACAAGTTTTCTAAAGCAGAACTTTCGCAGTTTACGTTAAAAATTAACTGTTTAATTGCTATTAGGATGTTTAATGTTATCAACACAAGTGTGATCACTTTTCATATAAACGGGTCAATAGTCCGAAGATTAATCATTGTTGAAATTTTATGTCAAAATGACCCCAGGAATATGCTTAATCCAATCACCTAAGCACTCTGTTAGATCCAGTCCTACCGCTTTGGCAGCTCTAATCAACGTGTCTAAGGGTACGCCGCTTCTAAAAATCTACGCAAATCTGTGCAATAATGCTCAAATCTATGTAGAGGGAAGTTAGCGGTTTATCTTCCAAGAAATCATCTTTAGCACCATTCGCGTAGCGTGTCCGAAGGACATAGCTTGCTCTGGACAGATTGCTCCGTCCATCGCTTGACCAAAGACTCCCAGTTAGAGATAGCATAAAAGTTGTGACGCTTAATGCTAGATTTCTTTATCAGATTATTCAGTTGATTCCACAGGCTCCATACGTGCTTTCCATCCTTCACAGATAGATAGGCGGTTATGGAGCCTGGAATATTTTCAGTTAGTCGCATAGCACGTCGTGCAATAGCCATAGCAGCAGCTTCATCACTGGCTAAACCATACTGACGTGCATACTTCACCAAGCCAATAACGCTGGTGTAGGCAGGATTTACTTTCATCAAGTAAATACCACGATTACTCAAAACGCTTTCGAGTAGTTCATAAAATCGGCTATATGCCCAACCGGAAAGCATCCGAGCATATTTTCTACCACGTTCTCTAAGTTGCTCTTTCTTGGTAGAAAAGTCTAATTCTTCACAGACAACAGGACAGGCAAATGTGTCCGCTAATGTTGCTAATTGCAAGCAAGCATCAACAATCTGAGCGTCCTGTTTGCCTGATGGCAGCCCCATTTGTAGCGGAATTTGTCCATGAACTTTCAGGTTGCCATCGCGGTCAACGTATGCCCAACCGATTGAGCCAGGATTCATGTCAATTCCAATGCATCCATAAGCAGAATGCCTGGAGACACGTTTTACTGGCGCTGGAGTGAACTGTACTGCTGCATTCCACTTGCCGTTCTTGCGGTAGAAATGCCATGTCTTAGAACCATCTTTAGGCAATCTGTTAATGTTACGGTCAAAGCTACCTAATCTGGTTTGAACATATTTTTCAAACTTTGATTCTAGGCAAGCAGGCACACGAAACTTGAGGTATTCACCGTCCCATTGACAAACCTGATTTCCAAACGATTCATCTTTAGAGCCAACTACAAACACTTGGTTTCTAGGAATAACTGTTTGAATTGGCGCTGTCTTTAAATGCTCAATCTGTTGACTTAGTTGGTAGGCACGGCGCTTCTTGTTGTGAATTTGGAAACGTAGGTTCTGCCAATTCGTATCACGAAATTGAATGGAGCAGGACAATGAAAATCTGCATCCTGCTTTGCTATTCTGCCAATTCTTATTGTCGTAAAACTTTAATGAATCTGCTAACTTTTTCTCAGACTTAGTAATCCAAGAATTGATAGACTTAAGCTTACCTTCTAACGTTTTAATATGCTGTTTTCTATGCTCTTTCGATGCCTCAACAGCACCTTGAGCATGACTAATTACACCATTGGCATGACGCTTTGAAATACCATAAGTCGTTTGTAAATGCGTGTTCCAACTTGATTTGTTGAACTTTTGACCAGAAAGAATGAAGCTGACTGTCTCACACGCTGCTTTATGGAATACCAGACTGTAAGCAGTCAAGAACATCTCAAACTCTGTGATTCCTAAACTATTTAATTCTTCTGCTGGTGTCGGTAATCCTTTAATATACGTGAGAGTTGCCATTTATTTCACCTCGCTGGGTCTAACACGTAAGAAAATGTTAGCGAAGCGGACCGAAGGTCGGCAGCCTTACTAAAATGAGTACCCGCATATCGTTGTATATGATATAGGATACATTCAATTATATGGGCATTTCGGAAGAGATGTATCTCATCTATCTTGCGATTTTGACTTGAATAACAGAGCGATCGCTACGTATTAGAAGCCCATCTGGAGCGCAGCTTGGTGTGGGCGATAAGCCGGGCTTGACGCGTTGCATTCTTCGTGTCCCCTTGGGACGAGCGCGTATCGCAAGGAAGGACAAGAGGGTCGATAGTTGATGGGTCAATTATCGAAATTTACTCCTAGGTTAACTCCAAGCACCTTTTCGATTTTACGAAGAGTTTCTTCAGGTAAAGCATTCCTGACTCTTTCTGCTTCAATGTCATACCAGTAGACACGCGATATACCAATTTCGGCGCAAATAACCTCTAAAGAGCGCTCATCAGCTTCTCTTGCCTCTTTTATTCGCTGCCCTAGTCCGGGAACTTCCTTGTCCACTGTTCGCCTTACTTTCATTTGAGTTGCAATCACAAGCTTTAACACTCCACTTGTAAACTATTAGCTACCACTTTACTGTAAGTTGTTAGCTAACACTTGTAAGTTGTTAGCTAACAACTTACAATGAGAAGTACTAGAAAGGCGGTTCACTTTCCACAGAGCACCGCCTCTCTCAATAACCCTTAATTAAAGGTTTGATTCATTATGTCTCACTTAACGCTCGACAATCAAGCTCTAGCTCAACTTGAACTATCCACATACCTTGCACAGCAATCGTCCGATACTGCACACTACGAAATTGATTCTACTGATGACATATTCGGCAAACTCTACCGCGTATGGGGTGGTCAACTAGGAATCAACTGTTTCGGTACGTTCTATCAAAACCTCGACGGTTTTTGGGTATCGCAACCTTGCTGCATAGACGAGCGTCAACAATGGCGCACCAGCGATGAAGCAGTCGCAGCCATAGTCAACGCATAGAAATAAAGAAGTCATCAGTCAGTTGTTCTTTGAGCAACTGGCTATTCTTGCTGTATGGAGCCAGACCAGTGATTTTTACACGAATTGAACTTGAAACCAAAAGCCTTCTAGAATTGACAGCCTTGTGTAATCAATACGGATTAAAGGCACACGATGACCCATTACTCAGGGCTTCTTGGTCTACTGTTTTGCTGTCCTTTCCCCACATCGCTATTTCACAAATGCAGCGTGAGGTGGGACTTAAGTACCTTGGACGCGATGGCATCGAGTCTTTAATAGTTGCCTATAACGCTCTTGGGTTGCCCACTCGCGAGCAAGCAGCCTTAATTAAAGCTTCCTCGCAAGGGCGGACAATGCCAATGCCATATAAATTGGAACAGCACAAGTTATTGGCATTGTATGAAGCCAAAGTGAATCTCGACAAAGCGATATCTCTGCTGAGTTTCTAGTGACGACCTTCACACGCCAACTGGCACACCAATGCGCTTATTGTTAGCGCAACGTAAATTGAGATTACCGCACCTGAAAATAAATGACTCGACAGCCTCATGACCAGTTCGCAAAGCAGTATTTGGAAGAGTTACTCTCGCCTTTTGGAAAGGTAGAAGTCAGTCGTGAAGTGACTGATGAAGTCCGACAAGTAGACATTCTATTTTCCCCCACAGCATCACCTGACGCTGACCCGCAGTCTTTAGGATTGCTTGGTAGTATTGCAGCGAGTGCCTCGTTGTTAGAACCCTTTCGCAATCCACCAAGCAAAACAGAAGTGAGAAATTGTATCCTGAAGCTATTTTCCGTGTACGGAGAGTTTCAGCGCAAAGCAAAACGAGAAAGTACATCTTTGCCAGAAGATAATTTACCTCGTCTCTGGATTTTGGCACCTTCTGCTTCAGCGGCTTTGCTGGATAGCTTTGGCGCTAGACTAGAGTTAGAAAACTGGTCGTCAGGTATTTACTTTCTACCTAAGTCTTTTAGGACGGGGATAGTGGCAATCAACCAGTTACCAGTTACAAACGAAACACTCTGGTTCCGGCTTTTAGGACGGGGAACAGTTCAACAGCAAGCGGTTAGAGAACTGATTGCACTTCCACGCCTAAACCCTTTACGTCGCAACGTCCTAGAACTGATTTTTAATTGGCGTGTGAGCGTAGAGGTTCAGGAAAATTTAACTGAAGAAGAGCAGGAGTTGATTGTGAATTTATCAGAAGCTTATCGGGAAGCCAGAGCGGCGGCTGTACAAGAAGGACAGCGTTCAGTTGTAGAAAACTTGCTCAAAGTCAAGTTTGGTTCTCTGGATGACGAACTGTCGAGAGTCATTGATGTTTTGCTACAGTTACCACCAGAGGAGTTTGCTAGAGTACTACTGCAATTGCCTAATTTATCCCGTGAGGGATTATTAGAAAGGTTTGCAAGAGGAGGGAGTTGATAAGATTTTTGTTTGAGTGATCAGTTAATGAAAGCGATCAGCAATGCTTCGGCTCCCTACCGGAGCATCGCACCTTTAATTGAGAATTTTTATCAGAATGAACCGCTCTGGATGATAGATTGAATCGCAATTTCCGAAATATCACCAAGCCCTTCGGGCAGGGAACAGGGAAGAGGGAACAGGCAACAGTAAGAAAAAAACCTGCCCGAACATTGGGTCCCAAGCCCCGCTCCTTATGGTATGAAAAGAAGAAAAAAATTGTTTCGAGACACGTAGTGCGTCCCTTGCGCGTGCCCGCAGGGCTTTGAAACAAGGTGTCCTTGTCCAAATCCCCTAACTTAACTGCGGGGATTTTCCTGTTGCCTGTTGCCCGTTCCCTGTTCCCTTTTGAATTTCATAGTTCAACTCCTCCCGACTTAGCTTGAGGTGCAGTTGCGGTGACAGTTTGGCGTTGGGGAGAGGGGATGTGTTCTGTAGGAGTGTACTGTATTTTGATTTCTTGAGTGCGCCATGCTCGTAAGTCGTTCATAATATTTTTAAGCCCAACAAAATCGACGACTGTTTCTCCTTTCTTTTGGGCTTCATTTGTCTTATAGTTTAAAATCTTAAAGTACATCTCCCGCTGGTCAGCAATTGGTAACTTGCCGTCGTTGTCCTTTATCCGCTGAAGAATTTCTTCATTACCCTGGTTCATCGCCCCTCCCCAGTCAGGACCACCATACTTGACCATGTTTGCCCATTCCTCGGCGATATATGGGTGAACCTTAACGGGGATATCACCAGCCGTTTGTATTGGTTGTTCCTTGGGAGGTGCGGCTGCAGCTGTAGGTTGTTCATTACCGAAGATTTGTTCCAAGTTAAGTTTTTGGGCATTCTGGGCAATAAACTTCACCCGGTTGATATCGTAGTCAGAAATATTCATCTTACTGACTTCTTTGGTGATACCAGCTTCGGTTTTGGTTAGGTCAAACCGGACTTGTTCCTGGGTTCCCTTCTCCTCAGTGGTTTTAAACAATTGCAGGCTTGCTCGATTGTTTTCTCTGTCACGCGATCGCCTAATGGTAAACTCACCTACCGTAAGTTCTTCTTTATCTGCTTGGAGGAGGACGTTGTTAAGGGTGAGCAACATCTCGTTTTGTTTAAATACTTCCAGGGTTTTAATTGTCCCAGCAGGTGCTAAACTCCCAAGTGAATTTGCGACATCGCGGATATCGGCATTGCTAAGGTTGGGCAGTTTGCCATTATCATTTAGGTGTTCTGCCACCATGAGAAACTCCTGACGTTCCACTGGTAACATCTCAATGGGCTTTTTCGTTATTTTGAGTTCTTTCTTTTTATTGAGTTTGAACTCCATCAAAGAGTTTTCCCATCCAGATAGTTCATCACTGCGGCGGTGGATGCTGATGGTATCTCCACAGGCGCGAATCACAAACGCATCGCTGCGGTAAATACGCGATCCATCTTGCTCAAGAGTGCTGTATTTTTTTAACATTGCCGTTGCAGTTTCAGCAATGTCCTTATTTTCACCGTTGTAGCGTTCCAAGAGTGCTTGCTTGTGCTTAATCTGGTAAATAGGTACTTCAACCTGACGCGCCCATTGCTGTGCTGCTGGTTCCACCCCTTGGGATAGTCGCACCTCTTGATAGGTAAATTCAGGTGCATATCTCCTTCGATTCTTGGTTTCCAACTCTTCTGGTTCTTGTGCAAAAAATTGATTGCGGTTTGAATTTTCATTGACCTCGTTTTCAGTTTTATTTTCCGATTTTTTGTTACTAGTAACTGTCTCTTGGGCTTGAGAGTTTGGTTCAGTTTGTGCTATTTCTTCTTGAGAATAATTGACTACATCATCTTCAAAACTATGACTTGATTCGAGATTCTCTTCAGGAGATGAGGTGCTTTCAGGTGACTCAGTTCTCAGTGAATTTTCTTCTGTTGCAGCGAAATTCTCACTATCAGATAATAACTGTTTTGTCTCGGAGTGATTTTTGATGACTTCAGAAGATGGAGGTAATAGCTTAACGAGTGGAACGCTAGCTACATCTATGATTTCATCCTGACTCAGTATTTCGGTAACGAGATTAGTTGTACACTTACCTTTACTATCTTGTTCGTAGATAACGATTTGTTTATCCGAACCATCAGACTCTAAATAAGCTGTGATTTTGAGAGCACTTTCACTAGTTTGTTGATAATCACTACCTAAATCAGGTACATCTTCTACTAACCTGGTGACGATTATTTGTGCTTGATAATTAGTAAAAGGCTCAGTTTGTGTATTTGGCTCAGTTTCTACTGTGTATTGACCCTCTCTGAATAAGTCGGGCATTAATACAATATTAGTTTCCTGATTGTTTTTTGTACTTGGGTTAGTTAAATCAACTTTCTCCCATTTATATGCACCAGGGGTGGATTCGTCGGGTACAAGATTATAGATGTCTTTGCCAATCTCAACTGCTATTTTACTTGCTTCTCGAGCTTCTTTAAGTTTTTCGAGAATGACTTTAGTTATCTCGGTAAGTGCATTGATGAGGATTTTGCTTAATTCTCGACTTGTTTTAATTACAGTATTGGCTGTATTTAAATACGATTCATTAATTTGAGTTTGTTTGGGGTCGAACATATGTGAAGAGGGAAGAATTTCAATACGGTTCGGTTATCTGTTAAGGTAAGCAGTTCTTGAGCAGGGGGAGCAGGGGAGGCAGGGGGGGGGAAGAACATGAAAAAATGGAATCATGGTGAAGAGAGTGGGGAAAGTAGAGGAGGGAAGAAAATGCCTAAAGAAGCAATTAAAGACCATAAAGATTTGGGAATTTACAAAATTGCCTTTGAAGCAGCAATGAGAATTTTTGAGCTATCGAAGAAGTTTCCTCTGGAGGAAAGATATTCATTAACTGACCCTCCGGGTTCAGCAGTCGCAGCCTACGGCTCGCTCCGCTAACATGGGGGAAACCCCCAAGACCGCGCTGCTTCACCAAATTCGGCGTTCATCACGTTCTGTATGTGCCAACATGGCAGAAGCGGGCGCGCAAACGTCGTTATGAGGCAGCATTCGTAGCTAAATTGAATGATTGTGTTAGCGTAGCGTTCCCGTTCGCCCTTGGCGTGCGCTCTGCGCATAGGGAATAGCTGAAGCATCTGAAACCCAAACATGGATTGAATTTGCTGTCAAATGCAACTACATGAATGTGGAGGCGGGACGAGAACTTTACAGCAATTACAATCAAGTTTTATCGGGTCTAGTAAATATGATTAATAATCCATTACCTTGGTTGATGAATCATTAATCTCCCCCTGCCTCCCCTGCCTCCCCTGCCTCCCCTGCTCCCTCTGCTTGCCTTGCATTTCATATTTAGAAAAAGCTCTTGTATGCATCAACTGGTAAAGGTGCACTACCTGCTTGTACAGGTGCTTGCGGAATTGGAAAGCGCTTGTTGACGGACGACACTCGCATATCTAAATCTTCTTGTGTTGGCTTTCTCTGGGTACTTTTTCGAGCAAGTTGCTTGATAATTGTATCCCACTTTGTATCGTTTTCTTGTTCGAGTGCAATGATAGATTTCGCTATCTTAATATTTTTTAATAGTGGGACTGAACCCTCATTTTGGTTACTATAACCAGGGTTGATAAACAAACATTTTCCAGGTGGTAATTTGAGAAACTCGGCTGGTTCAAATAGCTTGCGAGTCCGTTCTTGGTCACTGATAGATGTACTAGCTTTACCACCTCCTGTTGACCGAGATTTTTGTTTATATTTAATTTCTTGTTCGCCTAAATATGCAGAAAATAATCGTGCTGATTCTTCTTCACCAGGATTGAAAACAAACTTTGTACCGCACGCACCAAGAATTGCACGAGATATTTCTTTACCGTAAATCTTTTCAAGCTGACCCATATTTTGCCAACCTAGAATGCCACAAAATCCTTCGGAACGAGATTCGTTAAGCCATTTAAATAAGTCTGGAAGGAAGATTGATGGTAACTCGTCAAGGCATACTATTAGAGGGCCATGCTCTTTACGCTTTTTGGCAATACTGCGGGAGACTACCATGTGAAGGATACTAGTCATGAGAGGGCTGACAGCATCGCGGCGTTCTCGATCTAACCCGAAGATAATCATCTGCTTGCGTTTTACCTCCAGGGGAAGTGTAGTTTTACCGACAAAGCAGCCCAACGTACCCCTTGCCATAAACCGAGTGAACATCAATGAAGCGCCACCAGCAATGCCCGCAACAGTTTTCTCGGAACCTGCTGAGCTAAATAATTGACCAAAAGCTATTTTAATCCAAGGGTTTAGTTCTGCTGCCATCAAGCGTGCTACCATTTTTTCACTTGACACAATTGCAGCAGCAGTCATAATATCAGCATGTTCGCCGAACTCCTTGGTGAGCATGAGGATTGCTTGCGTTAGTTGGTCACCTGCAGGACCAAAGAATGCATCTTCAGACGCATTTCCAAGCAACCGGAAGTTTTTGTTAATCACTGTAGCTAATTGCCGTGCAGTTTCAGCATCGCTACTATCGCGTAAAAAATCAATTGGGTTACATACCTCTGATTCGGGGAATCCTGGTGCAAATACGTGTACGTCATACCCTTTTGATTTGGCGTAACTGGCGATTTTGGCTTGACTGGGGTACTTAAAATCGTATAGAACTATACCAAAGCCCTGGTCAATAGCTGAGTAAATCATTGGGTTGATAGCAGAGAATGACTTACCGCTACCAGGTGCCCCAATGACAGCCGTTCCGCGTTGGACATCAGGTACATAAAGCGGGACTCCTCCACTTCCCTTGGGCAGTTTTTGATTCTTGTCTTTATGTACTCCAATATACAAACTAGCGCTATCGCACTTAGGGAAAGATATCTGTTTGACGGCTTTTTTCTTAGCGCGAACAGATTCCTTTCTCCCACCCCAGTAGCTAGTTGCAAGTTTACCTTTTTTACCGCCACTAAACATTTGCAGAATGACGAGAGCTAGAATACCTCCAGCCAAGGCTAATCCTTGAGGAGAAAACAACCTATCTGTGTACTTGCTAAAGTCGTATGAAGATGGTTTTGCTTCTTGGTTAGTTTTGACTGGGACCGTTTTCGCTGTAGCAAAGTATAAATTTTTCATAAAAGGAGTCACGAGTCAAGGAAGAGGTAGAGGGGAAGGTGGGGTTCCCTTTGGGGAACTCACCGGCCCCCACGGAGTGGGGATTAGGGGCAAAGGGGCGGGGTGCAGGGGTTGGGTTAATCTTAGACAAAATTGCCCAACCTTAGACAAAGTACCCTAGAGAAAACCCTCAATTAGGGTTGCGGCGGGCGCGGTATTTTATACAATAACTATCTCTTGCCAATCTGATTAACCCGTGCCCGCCGCAAAGGTTGGGCAATTTTGTCCAGGTTTCATCAAGGGGGGAAACCCTCTCCCTTCTTCATAGCAGGGCTGTTTCATTCCCTGAAAGGCTTACATTGTCAAGTGTTTAGGAGATGAAAATTATGGGTGCAAAATTGATGAATGCGATACGCGGAGCGTCAAGCCTCCGGCTTATCGCTTAAACTCAATTTTTGCGCCAATATGGTAATTTTTCTCACATTCTTACTTACATATTTCTGGACGGTGCGATTCGTTGATATCTGAATCACGGTTAAAATCCGCAAAATAAGATATCCAG
>NZ_CAWPKW010000108.1:0-11312 GCF_963888615.1 Brasilonema octagenarum UFV-OR1
TGCTGGCATTGAGTCTTTGCTTTAAGATCCACATTACATGCCTAGGACATTTATTATTCTCGGCTTCGGTAGCAATTTTATCAAGGTCAATAGGTCGATGCAGTACGATATGATATTTAGTCATAAATATTACAAAAAATATTGCCTTTCATTATCAAAAATTAAGCCAGAATATTCAATAAGGTTTTTTACCAGGTTACCAGTAGCGCTTAGCTTCAGTTGATCAATAACATTACGTATCATAGAAACGGCTTGCACCGTTTGTCTATGATATTTTTGGGGGTAATCAGATCGCACCGTTCAAAAATCGTGCCACAAATCCCACGAATCCACCCCCAAGGACTAACCAAGCTGAGTTGATTTTGAAGCGAAAAACAGCAATTAAACTCAGGAGTGTCAACACCACAGTCAACCAATCTACAATTGCAGCGCGTCCCAAGGTATAGGTAACTACTGCCATCAGTCCCAAAGAAGCTGCATTTACCCCATCTAAAAAACTACTCACCCAAGAAGATTGACGTAGCTTAGGAACCCAAGGGTTAACGATCCATACCAAAACAAAGGCAGGCAGAAAGATACCAATTGTTCCGGCGATCGCTCCTGCATGACCTGCCAATAGGTAACCTATAAAAGTAGCTGTGGTAAATACTGGACCTGGTGTAAACTGACCAATAGCGATCGCGTCTAAAAGCTGTTGAGAAGTGAGCCAATGGTTCTGTTCTACGAGTTCCCTTTGTAAGAACGCTAACAGTACATAGCCACTACCGTACAACACAGAGCCGATTTTTAAAAAGAACAAAAACACCTGAAGCCAACTCACAGAAGTAGCGACAGTTGCACCTCCGGTCTGTCCCATAACTAGAGAAATAGGTAGTAACCAAGCTGCTGATGTTCTATTTTTACTCTGCCACAGATTTTTGAAAAACATTACCCCTAGCCCAGCCAGCAGTAGCAACAGCAGTTCATCCACCTTGAGGAAAAAGGCGATAATTACGGCTATTGCAGCAATAGTTGTTGGAATATCCTTAATAGCTTTTTTACCCAACAGCCACACTGCTTGTACGACGATCGCAATAATTACGGGTTTAATACCATAAAGTAACCATTCAACTTGAGGAATGGTTTGGTAGCGAGCATAAATGGCTGCCAGAGTCCAAACAATAATCATGGCAGGTAAAATGAAGCATGAACCAGCAACGAGCAGTCCAAGCCATCCAGCTCTCTCATAGCCAATATGAATTGCCAACTCAGTAGAATTGGGACCAGGTATCAGGTTGGTTATACCTAGCAAATCTAAAAGCTTCTCGCGGCTCAACCATTGGCGACGAGTCACCACTTCTGAATCCATCATTGCGATGTGGGCTGCGGGACCTCCAAAGGCGATCGCGCCCAATTTCAAAAAAACAAGTGCTAGTTCTTGAAGTCGTTGTTTTTGTTGTTGTGGATTTAATTCAGCATAAGGGATTGACTGTCCAGCCAACTGAGTATCTTCAGCATTTTGAGACATTGGTTCCAACCTTCCTTCTGATGAAATGGATCGTTCGTATCTCCCCCGTTGCTAAATATAGCTAGATTCGGCTCTAAATTATACTCCAGGATTTTTCAATTCGTGACGTGCAGTACTGCCTTACCAGGAAAGCCCCTATCGAGTAGTTTTTGTGCCACCTCAGCTATTTGTGTCCAATCAGCTTCTAAATCGATGTGAGGACGCAATTGTCCTGATTGTACTAAATTTGCCAGCCGTTTCAACCCAACTGCTGCCGATTCTCGTTGTAGTTCATGAAACAATATAAAACCGTATAAACTCGCACCACCTGTACCATAGAAGCGTTGAGCGTTGAATGTTACTTCATTTCCCCCTGAGGTGCCAAACAGAATAATCGCCCCATCTGGTGCCAACAAACCGAGGGCTGTTCCCAGGACATTCCCGCCTACTGACTCTAAAATCAAATGATATGGACCGTACTCACTGGCTGCTGAAACGTCTTCACCAATGACAACAGAACGCGCCCCAGCGTCTTTGACAAAAGCTTCGTATTCTGGACGGCGAATGTGTGCGACAACCTGCGCCCCACTCAACCGTGCTAACTGGATGGCAAAGTTACCAACGCCACCGGATGCACCTGTAATTAAAACTGGACGACCAAGAAGCGAACCACCTTTGAGTAAAGCATGGTAAGCCGTTAAACCTGCCACAGGTAATGTAGCAGCTTGGGCAAAGGATACTGAAGGTGGTAATTCTGCTAGAGAGTGGGTGGGTACAGACACCAATTCTCCCCAAGCACCAGAACGAAGAAAACCAACTACCCGCGTTCCTTGAGCTGGTCCGGAACCATCAGCGGCAGGAGTTTCAACTGTTCCCGCTAAGTCCCAACCAGGACGCCAAAGCGCTTCAGCAGTAGTGGAACGTCTGATTTCACCTCGGTTGAGAGAAATTGCTGCTACCCTAATCACCGCCTCATTAGCAGCAGGTGTCGGTGCATCAACCTCACGCAGTGCCAAACGTCCTGATACATTGGGATCGACAACGACGGCACGTATATTACTCATGTTGAAAGTCTCCTGAATGAGTTTGAAAGTTATGACTTGATCTACTTTCTTGAGAAAGAATAGTAATAATTTCGCTCAGTAAATTTGTCCGGACTTAAAATACAACAGTTTGGATCTGCATAGAAAGCTTTACTTAGTATTCAGCTTCTAACTCACAAACCAATTTCAGTGATTGAGTACTATTACAAACTTCACTAAATCGATAGATTAATTGTATTTTCTAATTTAGAACAATATCACAGCAAACCTTAACAAGCAAGCTATCTGCTTCAACAAGAACCCCGACTTCTCGCGAGAAATCGGGGTTCTGAAGATTGTTGGCAACTCAATTTACGATTATTCATGATATGAATTTAATAGTTAGATTACCTAACTATTCTATGAACCCGATAGCTACTTGATGAGACACCATTTCCAGCAAAAGCGATACCATAAAGGCTTATTGCTCTGCTGGTCGCATAACTCAAGAGAATAATGAAACAGATAACGCGCCGTAAATTTATTGCAACAGCTACTATAGCAACAGGTTTTGCCTTAGCAGTACAACCGGTTTCTGCCAAAGTCATCACCACCGATAGCAAAGGATTAGTCACGGGTGCGGTGAAAATACCTGTTCAAGATGGCGAAATTCCGGCTTACAGGGCGATGCCTGCAAAAGGTGGAAATTTCCCGATTGTCCTAGTTATTCAGGAAATCTTTGGTGTACACGAACACATTCAGGATGTATGCCGTCGTTTTGCTAAGTTAGGGTATGTGGCGATCGCACCCGAATTATTTGTGCGTCAAGGTGATGTCTCGAAGTTAAGCAGCATCGAAGAAATTCGACCAATAGTAGCTAAAGTGCCAGATGCTCAAGTGTTATCCGATCTCGATGCCACAGTAGACTGGACTGTGAAATCATCAAAGGGCAATAGCAATAAGTTGGGGATTACAGGCTTCTGCTGGGGTGGTCGTATTACCTGGTTGTATGCGGCACACAATCCTCAAGTTAAGGCAGGTGTCGCTTGGTACGGGCGACTGGTAGGCGATGTCACTGAACTAACACCCAAGCACCCCATCGATATTGCCTCTGGGCTGAAAGTTCCTGTTCTCGGACTGTATGGTGGCAAGGATACAGGGATTCCTCTTGATACTGTCGAACAGATGCGCGTTCGCCTGAAGTCCAGCAGTAGCAAATCGGAAATCATTGTCTACCCAGATGCACCCCATGCCTTTTTTGCCGATTATCGCCCCTCCTACCGGGAGAAAGAAGCGAAAGAAGGCTGGCAACGACTTCAGGATTGGTTTAAGCAGCATGGAACGAGTGGGTGAGGATGGAACTTACGGGAACCTTACTGGCTGTACGTGGTATTTAACTGTGCGAGAATTTGGAATCGTAGCTTTATTTCTGTCGCGCTGTACTAGTAATGTGGAAGATAATGTGGAAGATAATGTGGAAGAAAGTACCACCAGAAATAGCACAAGAGTGTGAAATTCTATGACGACTCAAATTATCTTGAACTTACCAGATGAAGTCTACAAAAAAGCCGAACATTTTGCCCAACTCACTAACCGTGCTGTGGGTGATATTTTGACGCAAGCAATAGCACTTTCTCTGTCTCCAGTCAGTCCCCAGTCTACATCGATTGACAGCAAAGAAACTCCCTCTATTGTTTCTTTATCTGATGAAGAAGTTATCGCCCTCACCGAATTACAGATGGAGCCAGAACAAGACCAAAGGTTAAGCGAATTGCTATACAATCAACAAGCTGGGACACTTGCCGATACTGAGCATTCTGAACTTTGGACTTTAATGCAAGTTTATCAAGAAAAACTATTACTTAAAGCTCAAGCTTTACGTGAAGCAGTCCAGCGAGGTTTACGAGAACCTTTAGATGCGTGAGTTCAAGCTGGATGTCAGAAACACTGAGAGAAAAAATTCGCACTCAAGCAGGTAATCAATGTGGTTACTGTCGTAGTTTACAAAAGTATGTTCTTGGACTTTTAGAAATTGAACACATTATTCCCAAAGCTAAAGGAGGTACAGAGGATGAAGATAATTTATGGTTAGCTTGTCGCCTGTGTAACGGTTATAAAGGAATTCAAACTGATGCAATAGATCCAGTAACTGGTAGAAGAGTAAAGTTATTTAATCCCAGGAAACAAGAGTGGTCAAGACATTTTGAATGGGGTGAAGATGGGACTCAAATTATTGGACGTACTGCTTGTGGTCGAGTTACAGTTATCGCCCTACAACTAAACAACATTGTATCAGTTACAGTTAGACAACAATGGGTATTAGCGGGTTGGCATCCTCCAAAAGAAATTTAATTATGAATAAGTCCAACTACTACGACAATATTGCACCGATCTATGACCAAACGCGCTGGTTAACACAAACAGTAGCAGAGGCAGTCGCTGACTTTATTGTTGAACTTGTTGGTGCGACACTAGAGACATCTTTTCTAGAACCAGGCATTGGCACAGGATTGAATGTTCTTCCTCTGGTCAGACGTGGCTATGCTGTAACGGGAATTGATGTCTCTGAAGAAATGCTTAATCAGTTGCGTCAGAAATTAAATGGAACTCCTCCCAATTTGAAGCTGATCCACGCTGATGCTTCACAGTTACCTTTTCCAGATAACAGTTTTGATGTTGTATTAACTGTTCACATGGTTCATACTGTCTCTGAGTGGACAGCATTTTTAGATGACATTGATCGAGTACTGAAGCCTGGAGGTTTTTATCTCAATTGTCAATGGATTACCCCACCAGCCAGAAGAGAATTTGAAGGCTATTTCAGAGAGATACTGTCCAAATATGAAGGTTCAAAGCCAGAATCAAAGCGTGTTGATGCGCCAATACAAGATATAAATGTGGAAGGATATTTACATCAAAAAGGTTACGTATCAAATTACTTGGTAGCTAAGGAATGGATCGTTAGCAATACGGTTGAGGAGTTACTAAGTTTTTTCCAATCCCGTGCATATGGTTTCTGTTGGCAGGTATCAGATGAAATCTTTGATAAAAAAATGAAAGACTTTCAAGAGTTTTGTATCAGGCATTATGGTTCTTTGGAAAGAATTATTTCATCAAAAGCTAAGTTTGAAATATGGGCTTATAGAGCAGTATAACACTATAAATTACGTAAAAAATCAGCACTGATTGAGTCAGAATTCAGAATTGATAAGGAGTGTATTATGATTGGTATATTCATTTAGGACTCCTCCGGCGCAATTAATAACGCTAATGCCACTTTTGATACTTAACACCTTCAGTCGCGGACTGATCGGATCAAAGGCGATGCACGGTGCCATCCAGCCGATGCCAGAAATTGCTGGAGTTGCATCCGCTACGGTGGGATTTATGCAAATGCTGAGCGGTGCCTTAGCCAGTGCGCTTATCGCCTTCCTCTATGACGGACGAACAGCGATGCTCCAGCAGGGAGCGCTAGCATTGCTGATCGCCATGTCCAGTGTGATGGCAGTGTTTGCGATACGCGTTTGCGAAGCGCCCCCTTCGGGGCTAGCGTCAAGCCTCCGGCTTATCGCCTCCCTCGCCGCATATGCTGGACTCGCACGCCCCGCCGCAGCAAAGTCGTGAACGCTATCATTGACAAAATATGCCAAAACTAGCATACTGTCAATATGAGTTTTTCACTAAAAGCAGTTGAGTGGGTTGGAAGCTCGCTTGATGATTTGAAAGAGTTCCCAGAAGAAGTTCAGCAGGTGATGGGTTACGCTCTTTATTTAGCTCAGTGTGGCGAGAAGCATAATTCTGCAAAACCGCTTAAAGGATTTAAAGGTGCTGGAGTATTGGAAGTTGTAGAAGACTTTGATGGCGATACTTACAGAGCCGTTTACACAGTGAAATTGGAAGGCGTGGTTTATGTTTTACACGCGTTTGAGAAAAAATCAAAGCATGGTATTGCTACGCCAAAGCAAGACATCGAACTAATCGAAGCAAGATTCAAACGAGCAAAACAGCATCACGCCCAGAACTATAGCGCCAAGCAAAAGGAAGAGAAAAATGACTGAGGAAATCAACGTCAAAGCAAGTAGTGGTAATGTTTTTGCAGATTTAGGTCTAGCTAATCCTGATGAGCTACTTGTTAAAGCAGAACTTGCACGTCAAATTAGCGAAATCATCACCAAACAGAATATGACTCAAATTGAAGCTGCGGAACTTTTAGGAGTGGATCAACCTAAGATTTCTGCCCTAATGAGGGGAAAACTATCAGGTTTTTCAACAGAACGACTTTTCCGATTTTTGAATGCTTTAGGTTGTGATGTGCAGATTATGGTGAAGGCGAAACCAGAATCTCGAAAACACGCTCAGATAAAAGTTTATACTCTGTAGTAGGATAAGTTAACTTACCTAAAGCTGTTTTAGGAAAAAAAACATGGCAGTTGAATTTGAATTTTTCGGGAGCATCCCAAATGTGTAAAATTATTTGATTTTGTAGTGCGGAGAGCAGCGCCTTGCGGAGAGCAGCGCCTTGCGGGGGTTCCCCAACGCCAGACGCCTCTGTCGGGAAAGCCGTCATTCGCGCTGGCTCCCGTTGTGGCGACTGCGGGGCATCTTGCCCGCTTCAGTTAGAAACTAGGGAGCATCTTGCTCCCACTACCGTTTTTTGCAAAATTGGGATGCTCCCAATTTTTGTAGGTGGCACAGAGGTAATTTCTGGCATAACGTTGCTCTTTATACTTGTATGCTCATTGTAATAATTTTTATAACATGTGTGTTACGAGTATCTTTGATTTCATGAATCACTTATTACGCAATTACCCAAGCAGCATGTATATAGCGCTTCTCATTTGAATCAAGTACAGATTTATCTGCCCATCCGCTGATTAATTTTCCAAGGGTGAAGGCGATCGCCCCAAGGGCAGACTTCTGGCGGCGTATCGCCACAAACAAAAAAGCACTATCTTCCTTACGCCAATCCAACCAACTTGGCGCTTAAATCCCAAAGTTTTTGAGCTTTTTTATCGTCTAGCGCCTCATTAGACATCTCTTGCTCAAAAGACTTGCGATTGGGCTTTTGTCGATTCCCCCAACTCCAATATGAACCAGATTTGTTGTATTCAGGATCAGCTACGACTTGGGCGACGCGATCGCCCGCCAATTCCTCAGACACAAACCCCCCTGTGATGTTCTTCTGGAAAAGTGGGAATAGTTTCTGGAACAGGGGAAAGTGGTTGCGGAACAAGCCTGTTGTTGCTACACATCCGGGATACAGAGAACTGAATATGATATCCGTTGACTCATGATAGCGCCGATGCAGCTCGCGCATGGTCAACACATTGCAGAGTTTGCTATCCTTGTATGCCTTACCGGATTTAAACTTCTTGTTGTTAATCATTGAGATAGGCGCTTTGAAACCTGCTTCAAAGCCTTGGAGATCGCCCAAGTCTGGAGGCGCTGGAATCGGAATCTTACCTCCCAACTCCTTAGGATTAGCTGTCACAGTGCCCAAAATGACGAGTCGAGGCTCTTTCGCACCTGAGTTTTTCAGATCCTCTAGCATAAGGTTACACAAAAGGAAATGTCCGAGGTGATTCGTAGCAACGCTCAATTCATATCCGTCTGGGCTGTACAAAGGTTCTTTTAATAAAGGCAGATAAACTGCAGCATTGCACACCAAAGCATCCAAGGATCTACCACTTTCCCTAAAGCTGTTCACAAACTGGCGAACACTGTCTAAGCTAGCTAGATCCAGATGTATGATTGTATAGGTGTCAGGCGACATTCCTAAGCTTTGAGCCGCGTTTTCTGTCTTCGGGATATTTCGACAAGCCATAATCACATACCATCCCTTTTGGGAAAGCGATCTCGCCGCTTGCAAACCGACTCCTGATGATGCACCTGTGATCACAACCGTTGGCTTTTGATGTTGTTCCATTTCGCTCACACTTGGTTGACTCTGTTGACTGTTTCTTAGGATCTCACGCCTTGGTTGTAAGATGTCAATTAATTTAGTCACTGGGTTTGGGACACTATTAGTGAGCGTAGCCAAATGTGTAGCGGACCGTCATGGTAACGCTGATGCCAAACCATAACACAATTGTACTGACCAAGTTCAAAAAGCCACTTTTTTTTAGACTATACACTAAAGTATCAAGCACTTCTGGCATAAGAAAGCGCAATACGTGGTTTGATAATCGCTGGCACAATCTTCTCACTCGTCATTCTCGCACCTGATAGATTGCGCGCTGTTGGTCCTACTTGCAAAGCAGCTAACCCACCCATCAGAAATAATTCGCAACCTTGCCAACGCAGATGAGTATCCAAAACGGGCAAGCCATTAACTATCGGAATTGGGTAAGTTTGTAAGATTTCAGTCAGTAGTGGTTCAGCAGTTACATCGAAGCGGGTTCCTGTTGATAACCAAATGCTATCGCACTCATATTCGCTACCATCACCACACTTCACTATCCAAGTCTTACCCAACCACTCAGCTTTCAGCACTTGGCAATTTTCATCAATTCTCAAGTTCCCGCTACGCATTTCTCGGCGTAGTTGAAACACCATCGCAGGCGTCATAGAACCACCATTACGCGCTTGCTGAATCATAGAAAAGCGCTTTTCAAAATCCAACTCTTCAAAAAACCCTTTGAGATACTTTGGTCCCAACCAACCCGGTTCAGCGTCAAAAAGTTTTTCTTGCAAGTGTCGTCGTATCATCAGATGAACTTTTGCACCACGAGAAATCGCACCGACTGCTAAATGTCCACTTGTCAACCCACCACCTACAATCAATACTCTTTCACCTGTCAATCGCAATTTACCTAAATCCACTGTTTGTGAATGAAAAAGTTTATCCTGGGGATATCCTGACGGAATCTCTTTTAGCCAATCTGGTATTTGAAGTTTTCCGTTACCAGTTGCCAGCACCACCCGCCGCGCAGTCAAGGTATGTCCGTCTTGCAACCATAAGCGAAATTGTGGATGAATCGGGTGAGGCAAAGGTTCAATACGAGTTACTGCACTGGTATAAACTTGATTTTCTAATTGGAAGCGGCGAATGACATCAAAGCAAAAATCTTCAAATAATTTAGTTCCTGGCAAATCGTAGGGAGCAAACAACTCATGAGAACGCGATTCCGCAAATTTCCGCAAAGCAAACGGATTAGGATCAGGATGATGAACTGCAGGGGAACGCAAGTGAGGAATTTCAAAAGCTGCAAATTGATGTTGCCATCGCCTTATCCAGCTGCCACTGGGGTCAAGTACCATAAATCTACCCCGCATAGTCTGCCGTTTTTGCAGCAGATGGGTGATTAAAGTAAGAGCGTGAGGTCCAGCACCAATAATTGCTAGATCAATTTTACTGGGAAGGGATGGTGGAGGAGTTTCCATGCAAGCTTAACTATTATGATAATCATTTTCATAATAGCTTTGAGATTAAACTTCTTGCAAAAGTCTGGTTCATAGATATTTAGAACCACAGATGAGGACACTGCTGTAAGCAGGTAACGCCTGACAATCCAGCAAGTGTCCGTTGAATTATCCGTGTTTATCTGGAGCAGACTCTCACAAGTCAGTCTCCAATACTTTAACCCTCGTAATGACCGCCAGTCACTTTGCCCCGGAAAACAATGTACTGGTAAAGGTTATAGAACAGCATGATGGGGATGAGGAAGCCAATGAAGATAATCATAATAACAAGCGAACTGGGGTCAGCAGATGCTTCATAGATGGTAATCTTCACTGGAATGATATAGGGGAAAACAATCAACCCCAGTCCCAGAAATGTGAGAACGAAAAGAAGAATTGTCCAGAGAAAAGGTGCTCTTTCTTCTTTACGGTTTAAGCTTTGGAGAAGTTGCCAAATGAGCAGAACTCCTAATATTGGAATAACGGCAAAGATGTAAACGAGTGGCTGCTGAAACAACCGCATCCTTACACTTTCATAAAATATTGGTGTTGAAATTGTGATGAAAATGGCACCAATTAATGTAGTCCAAGCTGCAATTTTAGCAGTTCTGTAGTGATTTGTTTGCAACTCCTCTGTCGTTTTCCAAACCAGATAAGTTGAGCCAATAAGGACATATGCTTGAATTAAAGTCAGAGCTACCAGTACAGACTGCCAACTCAGCCAATCCCAAGATGTCCCAATAAAGTGACCAGCCTCATCAACAGCAATCCCTTTTAGCACAGCACCAAGGGAGAAACCTTGACCAAGTGCTGCAACAAAACTCCCTGCACCAAAGGCAAAATCCCAAAAGAGTTTTCGGTTTGATAGCTCCCGAAACTCAAACGCTACAGCCCGAAAGATAAACCCAAATATCATAACAAAAATTGGGATGTAAAGCGCATTGAGAATTGTGCCATAAGCAAGCGGGAATGCTCCAAAAAGACCTCCTCCCATAAGAACCAGCCAAGTTTCATTCGCATCCCAAATGTTGCTCAAACTTGTCATTAAAATGCCACGACGTTCTTGATCTTTTGAAGTTAGAGATAAGATACCTACCCCTAAGTCAAATCCATCTAGCGTCACATACAGCAACAAGAATAAGGCTAAAACCACAAACCATACCTGGGGCAGAAAATACTCTAGCGTCTCCATACAACCTCCTTTGGATGTAGTGTATTGTTGAGAGCATAAATGTGTTAATTTTCAAATTCTTCAAAAATCCAAAGAATTGATGATTTAAATTTTGAACTTTGAATTTTGCGGAAAGTTGCCAGGAGGAGCCAGTACTGCAGGAGGGTCTCCCGACCTAGGTATCTGGTGAGACAGCGCTGCAGGAGGTGAGACCAGTGCTGCGGGAGGGTCT